>NZ_DAMBUH010000137.1:0-7473 GCF_032053605.1 Tianweitania sp. | reverse complement strand
AGGCACGCGGCGGGCCTAAGGGCCACGACGGCCCACCGCCTCCGCCACCATCAAAGGCTGCTGAGTTCCGCTTCAAGCGCGGGCCTCTCGAAGTGGCGGTGCGCTGCTCAGAACTCGAGCCGATCAAGCCCTGCGCCGATGCTGCCAACCAGTTGATGGACAAGTTTGCAGCCCTGTCAGAACCAGGCCTGATGCCCGGCGATCGGAGCACTGCATCAGATCCGCTTCCTGGCGGCGAGACCGCTCCGGGAAGTGGTGGTCCGGCACTAGAGCCGAAGCCGTAGTCCAACCGAATGCTATGAGGCTGGCCACATGGCTGGCCTCTGTTTGCTCGCCTGATGGGCAACTAAGAGCTGGCGGCCGCTTTCAGAAAATGACCTCCCAGTGAGAAAGGTTTGCAATTTGTCGAAAGCAGTTCTGGGTGAGTAGAACAAGCAGCCTAGTGGGCCAGCTTCAAGTGAGCGTCGTCTGCAGCTTGCTTGGATCCGACTCAAGAATCTAGCGAGGATCATTTCGGAGGTTCGTTTCCAGCATTGAGCAAGCGGCAGTCGCGGATGAAGGCAGCCTTGAATACGGACATGCGAAGAGGTATCTTACACGCGTCTTACATTTGGGATAAGCTCATGGTCGCTGTGGAGAAGCTCACCACCACCCTTTCCACAAAGGGGCAAGTCATATTGCCAAGCGCGATCCGACAGCGACGCGAATGGAGCGTCGGGATGCGCCTGACGGTTGAGGAAACCGCTGATGGTGTGCTGCTAAGGCCAGCGCCAGCATTTGTGGAGACACGGCCGGAAGAAGTCTTCGGCATGTTACCTCGGACGGGAAAGCCAAAGTCGATCGCGGAGATGGACGCAGGCGTGCTTGCTGAAGCAAGGCGTCGGCATGCTCGCGATTGATACAAACGTCGTCGTCCGATACTTGACCAACGACCATCCCAAACAGTCTCAGAAGGCGCGAGCCCTAATCGACGGGCAGCCCGTATTTGTTAGCGTCACGGTGCTCCTTGAAACAGAGTGGGTGCTGCGTAGCGCTTACGACTATCGTTCGGTGGACATCGCGGCGGCGTTACGCGCTTTCGCAGGCCTCCCGACGGTTACTGTAGAGGATAGTGCCATGGTTTCGACCGCGCTTGAACTGGCGGAGAACGGCATGGACTTTGCCGATGCGCTGCATCTGGCAAGGGCTGCACATTGCGAAGGCATGGTCAGTTTCGACCGTAAGTTCATAAAGGCGGCAACGGCGGCCGGTTATGATGGTGCGCGGGAAGTCTGAGAGCGATCCAGCGCCTCCGCCGCACCAGCAGTGCTTAGTCCGGCGTAGCGGCTCAATGTGGCCTGAGCCAAGCTGATGATAGGCACTCTATCAGGCAAACTCGGGCTCGGAGTTACCCGTAATGGCGCTTCCCTACCTCGCTCTTTGATCGCCAAGTGCGTTCGAGACCATACAGGGTCGGCTTTGATCACTTGCGAAACTGTTGTTGTTGCTGACGTGATTGCGATACGGGTCGCTCAAGAGCGCGGAACGTTGCCACAGAGAAGGAGCTGAGCCTCAACAGAGCAAGGGCTTCAGTATCCTCGTGAATGCGCATGGCGCAGTTGCTTCGAGTGCGCATCATCGGCGTTATTTCCCAGCGTGAAACTCTCCACACTCCTCGTAGGAACGAGTTGTCGCTGGCACAGGAAGAGGCTGCCCATAGTCGATGTTAGGGGTGTTTGTAGGATACTTCCTCGAGTAGATTTCTGCCGACTTAAAGGGTTCAGTGTCAAAGAAGCGGAGTCTATCTCCGAAAATTGGCCGTTGCCCTTCCACGAGCAAGATCATCTTGCTTTCAGGCATCTGCCGCACATCCTGCGGCAACATCAGATCACGTTCCCGAATCTGTTCAACCTTCGTCCGACGGTGCAGACCGAGAAGTTCAATCGAGCGGGACTCGGACCGATAGCGAATTGTTCGTTTTCCGAGTGCGCGCGATATATATTCAGCAGCCGGTTGATCGTTTGCGCCTAGCACGAGCTGATAACCACAATTAGCCAGCAGGACTTAACGGGAACTCTCACCATAAATTTCGTCTAAGCTATTTAGATCCTGGATAACGAAGGCAAACTTGATCTTGTACCCCGCCACAAACGGCAGCTTGGTCATGATCTCGTCCATGCGCTTCAGCTGGCGGAACTCATCGAGCAGGAAGTAGACGGGTACGGAATTGGGATCGTGTTCAAGCGTCAGAATGTCCATGACCTGTTGCACGAACAGCGTCAGAAGCGGTCGCAGAAGCGTAATGTCAGTGATGTTCGGGGCCAGGTAGATCGAGATCGGCCGCCGCTTCATGGCTCGTAGATCCATGTCGGTCACGTTCGTGGCTGCAACCACGCGCTCGTTCTTGAACGGCCTCATCGCCTTCTGGATATCCAGAAGCGCCGAGGCCGCGGCCCTGTCCGAAAGAGCGAGGTATGCGTTGAAGCTTTCGAGCGTGAACTTGGACAGATAGGGTTCTTTTTCCTTGATGTATTTCATCAAGGCCTGGAGGTCGGTCCCGCTGTTGAAGAAGGAATTGATCTCGCCCAGATTGCGCCGGTCTTTGTAGAAGGGACTTTCCAGCACATAGCTGATCGCGCCGGCGAGAACCTGCTGCGCCGTTGCCTGCCAAACCGAGTTTTCGGATTCCGTATTCTCAGGAACAAGGATGCTCGCAATGTTCTGGATATCGGTTGTGCGGTTGCCGCGCTCAGGACGCACGAAATCCAGCGGGTTATAGCGGTTGTTCTTTTCGGAACCGGGCGCGAAGAGGAAGACCTGATTGCCCTGACGTTTCCGGTAGCCGGCGGTGGCTCGGTAGACCTCGCCCTTAAGGTCAGTGACGATCACCGAGCCTTGATGGGAGATGGCGTTAGGGATGACATAGCCGGCACCCTTGCCCGATCGCGTCGGCCCGATAACCAGATGATGCCGATCGTCATGCGTCCGCAAGACATTCCGGCCGACACGGCCGAAAAGATGGCCCTCCTTGCGAAACCATTTGCCGCGACGCAGCGCCGCGAGGTCCTGGAAGGACGCATCCCCAAGCGGATTGCTTGCGGGCTTCATGCCGATATATGCAACCAGGCCGGCGATCAGGAACGCCGGCACAAGCGAGCCCAAGGCGACTTTATGCAGTGCCGGGCTGGAGCTATAGGCCCAGAATTGCTGCATCGGCGCAAACGGGTTGTTTGTGATTGTCGCTTCAAGGATCCGGCCGTTGCCAAAGAAGAGCTGCAGGCCGATGCCATAACCGAGCATCCAGACGGCGAAGGCTATGGCAAGGCAGAAGACGAGATAAAACGCGGCGAGCCCCTTGGTCATGGCTGCTCGTTACGCGCAAAGAAAATCTCGGAGACGCCCCGCTTTCCGCCCTCGCGCCGGAGTTGGATGACGATCGGGATGACCATCTGAATGTACGACATCAGATCCTACTTGGAGAAGCCGGCGGACATGCCCGATTGTTGCATCATCATGGCGAGCTGTTCGTAAGCTCCCAAAAGCGTATCGGCATGGACGGTCGACATCAAGCCGGGATGACCGGTGTTGATCGCACGCAAGAATGAGAACGCCTCGTTGCCGCGGATCTCGCCGACAAACAGCCGATCAGGACGCATGCGAAGCGAGGATTCAAGCAGCTTCTGGATCGTGACGTTTGCTGTTCCCTGATCACCTTTCGAGGCAATCAGATGGACGGTGTTGCGCTGCGTCGGGAAGAGTTCGCGTGTGTCCTCAAGGGTCACAATCCGCTCGTGCGGATCGATGCTCTTGAGGCACGCATTGAGGAAGGTGGTTTTGCCGGACGACGTGCCGCCGATGATAAGGACCGACACGCGCTTGGTTATCGCGGTGCGGATGATGTCGTAAATCCGGCCGCCGCGAAGGTAGGCGATCAGCTCGTGGTCGACGTCGCTCAGTCCGCCCACGGCAACGGAGACCTTTTCAAGCGAGCCGTTGTCTCGATACTCCTCGAGCGTGAAGTTATTCACGACCTGCTTTCGGATCGAGATCGTTCCCCCAACCCCGGTGCAGCAGGCGGGAGGACGATTGGAATGCGTTCGCCGGTAGGGAGTGCGGCGCTTAGGATAGGTTCTGACCGGCTGATAAATTGGCTTGTCGCAGCCGCGACCCGTGCCCCGATGTTCTGAATCTCATCGGCCGTCAGCGCATCGATCATGTGATGCTGCATGTGATCTTCTCCAACCGTTCCACGTAGACGTGGCCCGGCTTGTTGATCGCAGTTTCCACTACCTTCGGGTCATCAAGGAAGTGCCTGATCGGCTCCAGGAGTACCTGGACGCGCCGCTACGCTTCAAGGCAATTTCACGCTTGAACTTGCGCTTACCCCTGTCCGCCGTTATGGAGCCTGCACCGGTCGCAGCCTACCCGGTTATCAAAACAAGGGTCTCATAGATGAAAACCACAGTGGTCTGCTCCGGCGGACTGGATTCCGTTTCGCTCGCCTACATCGTTGCGGCCGAGCATGAACTCACCCGTCTCGTTTCGTTCGATTATGGGCAGAAACACCGCAAGGAAGTTGAGTTCGCCGCCCGCGCTGCAGAGCAGCTGGGCGTACCGCATCACCTTTTCGATCTACGCCCGATCGGCGCCGCACTTACGGGCTCGGCACTGACGGACGACCTCGATGTGCCCGACGGCCATTATGCCGAAGAAACGATGCGCATCACGGTTGTGCCTAATCGAAACGCAATTATGCTGACGATCGCTTTCGGCCTCGCTGCCGCAAAGGGCGAGGACGCTGTGGCGACCGCAGTGCATGGCGGCGACCACTTCATTTATCCGGACTGCCGGCCGAGCTTCACCGAAGCCTTCGACCGAATGCAGGCGGCTGCATTAGATGGCTATGCGCAGGTTAAGCTGCACACGCCGTTTGTAAGAGCGACCAAGGCCGACATCGTTACGAAAGGCGCGCTTTACGACACGCCGTTTGCGCAAACATGGTCCTGCTACAAAGGCGGCGACATTCATTGCGGTCGATGCGGCACCTGCGTCGAGCGCCGCGAAGCCTTCCATCTCGCTGGTGTGACCGACCCCACCACTTATGCCGACGCCGATTTCTGGTGCGAGGCGATCGAAAGCAGAAAGCCCGCCTGATGTTCCGGATCACCAAGGAATTTCACTTCTCGGCCTCACACCAGCTCTCTCATTTGCCCGCGGATCATCAATGCGCCCGGCTGCATGGCCACAACTACATCGTCGTGGTCGAACTTGCCGCGCCCACTCTCAATGAAGATGGATTCGTTCGCGATTACCACGAGCTGGCGCCCCTCAAGACCTATATCGATGGCACCTTCGATCATCGCCATCTCAACGACGTTCTGGACGGCCCATCCACTGCCGAAAACATGGCGCGACACTTCTTCGATTGGTGTAGCGCTCGCTGGCTCGAAGTCAGCGCTGTGAAAGTCTCGGAAACACCGAAGACTTGGGCCGAGTACCGGCCCATCCAGTCGTCATGACCTTGCGCATCGCCGAGATCTTCGGTCCTACCATCCAGGGCGAAGGCGCGCTGATCGGTCAGCCTACGGCGTTCATTCGCGCTGGCGGTTGTGACTACCGCTGCTCGTGGTGTGACAGCCTGCATGCAGTGGAAAGCCAACATCGTCATGACTGGCTTGCGATGGAGCCGGACGCGATCATGGCCGAAGTTGTCCGCTTGTCTGGCGGGCAGCCGATTACCGTGTCGATCTCCGGTGGCAACCCCGCCATTCAAGACTTTGCGCCGGTGATAGAATTAGGCAAGGCGAGCGGCTATCGCTTTGCCTGCGAAACGCAAGGCTCGATCGCGCGCCACTGGTTCTCCGAGCTGGCCATGCTGGTGCTCTCGCCCAAGCCGCCGTCGAGTGGTCAAGGCACGAACTGGTCGGCTTTTGAGGAGTGTTTGACTGCTGCGAAAGGCGCAGACATCGTGATGAAGATCGTGATCTTCGACGACCGCGACCTTCTTTGGGCGCGTGAAGCTGCGGCGCGTTATCCCGCGCTTGCGCTTTATCTTCAGCCCGGCAATCCGAATACTGACCCGCTTCAGCCTGTTTCCACCCAAAGCCTCAGCGACCGCCTCTTATGGCTGGTCGAGGAGACGGTGGGGAAAGGATGGCTCGTTCCGCACATCCTGCCGCAGTTGCATGTGCTGATCTGGGGCAACAAGCGCGGAGTTTGATACTCTGTTTCTCTCCGGGGAAGCCAATGATCTTCACGAGACAAGACAGCGGATTGAAAAGCGGCCGCGCAAAGCCCGTGCACAGGCTGTCCATATCGCCGATCGCGGTCGTCTTCCTGCTTGCTACGTGGAGCGGCGTGAACTAGAAGGCCGGAAAAATCAGGCTTCGGACGCTCAGTTCGTTGAACAAAGGGGAAGATAGGCGTCGGAGAAGCGCCTTCTAAAGTGAGTGGAAGAGATCGGCTAAAGGCCGGCGCCGAAGGAGCAACCGCCCCGGAAACTCTCAGGCAAAGAGGACCTCTCACCTTCTAGAATCTGGAAAGAAATCGGGCCGACCAGGCCTGATTCGCCGACGGGATAACACTCTCAGGCAAAAAGGACAGATGGGGCTTCCAAGCGCGACAACGCGCGATCATTGCCGTCTCCGACGGACGGTTTCGGGAGCCACTGAATGAACCATCAATCCGCACTGCGACGAACGCCGCTTTACCCTCTTCATGTCCGGTTGAACGGCAAGCTGGTGCCGTTCGCCGGTTCCGAGATGCCGGTGCAATATACTCTCGGCGTTCTGAAAGAGCATCTGCATACCCGTGCTGCGGCGGGACTGTTCGACGTCTCGCATATGGGCCAGGTCATCGTGAAGGCAAAATCGGGTGTTTATGCCGACGCCGCGCTGGCGCTGGAAGCGCTCGTGCCGGTCGATATTCTCGGCTTGAAGGCTGGACGCCAGCGTTATGGCTTCTTCACCAATGACGAAGGCGGCATTCTCGATGATCTGATGATCACCAATCGCGGCGATCACCTCCTTGTTGTCGTCAACGCCGCCTGCAAGGAAGCCGACCTCGCTCACATGCAGGCGCAGCTCACGGATTGCGACGTCACCCTGCTGGACGATCGGGCGCTAATTGCGCTTCAGGGCCCCCGCGCGGCAGCCGTTCTGGCAACGCTGTGGGACGGTGCTGCGGCAATGACCTTCATGGATGTGCGCGACGCTGACCTTTGCGGCGCGCCCTGTGTGGTTTCGCGCTCTGGCTATTCGGGAGAGGACGGCTTCGAGATTTCGGTTCCCGCAGGGAAAGCCGAGGAAGTGGCGCAGGCCCTGCTCGACCATCCCGAGTGCGAGGCGATCGGCCTTGGCGCGCGTGACTCGCTCCGCCTCGAAGCAGGACTTTGCCTTTACGGCAGCGACATCGACCCATCGACGTCGCCGGTTGAAGCGTCCATCGAATGGGCCATCCAGAAAGCGCGCCGCACCGGTGGCGCACGCGAAGGCG
>NZ_DAMBUH010000136.1:0-7632 GCF_032053605.1 Tianweitania sp. | reverse complement strand
CCAGCCGCGAGCGCGACAGCCGATCCTGAATGATGTTGAACGCTTCCACCATTACACCAGTCACGCCCAGCCGCGACTCGCGTCCGGTAGGCGGCGTTGCAGCGTTCTTGGGTCTTGGTGCATCCCGAGCAATCACCAGTTCGCCAGCGCTGTGCTTGATCACGGCGGCGCGGCCGAACAGGTCGTAATGCAGGTTCACGCCCACCACGAGCGGCTGCTCGTAAGCACGGCAGACCGAGACAGGTACGGGATTGACCAGCGCACCATCCACAAACACGCCGGGCAGGGCGTAGGATGCCCGCATGGCCGTCACCAGCGAACCATCAGTCACCCAAATCTCATGTCCGGTCCGAAGCTCGGCCGCTACGCATACGAAGGGTTTCGACAGGTTCTTGAAGGTCTTGCCGGCAAGATGCTCCTGAAGCCGCGCATCGAGCTTCATGCCGCCGAACAGACCGTTGCCGCCAAGCCGCAGATCGAGCAGGCCGAAAATGCGCCGCTTGGTCAGGCTGCGCGCGAAGGCTTCCAACTCATCGAGCTTGCCGGCGAGATAGCAGCCACCCACCAGCGCGCCGATCGACGTTCCCTCAATCATGTCGACCGCGATGCCCGCTTCGTCCAACGCGCGCAACACGCCGATATGCGCCCAGCCACGCGCCGCGCCGCCGCCAAGCGCCAGCGCGATGCCTTGCCGCTTTGGAGAAGGAATTTCGATCAGATCGGCGGGAGACGTAACGCGGTCCATGATCAGCCGACTATGCAGAAGGCGTCATGAACATTGCATGAAAGAGGAACCGAACCCTGATGAGGATGCGATCAGCCTTCGTTGGCCAGAACGAGGCGGACACCATCCCCATTGCGCTCCACCGCGCGATAAAAACAGCTGCGGCGATCGGTGTGGCAGGACAGTCCATCTCCGTCGACCCTGACCCGTAGCCACAAGGCATCCTGATCGCAATCGACGCGGATTTCCTGAACCTGCTGTGTGTTGCCGGAGGTCTCGCCCTTCTTCCACAGCTGGTTGCGGGAGCGGGACCAGTAATGCGCAATGCCGGTGTCGAGCGTGAGCTGAAGCGCTTGCGCATTCATATGGGCAACCATCAGAAGATGGTCGTCGCTGGCATCAGTCACGACGGCTGTGATCAGCCCGTCGCTGTTGAAGCGCGGCGACAAAACCGCGCCTTCTTCCAGCTCCCGCTTGTCACTGGGTGCTACCGGGAAAGTTGCCCCGCTCATCTCACGCCTTGCTGCTGGTGCGCAGCAGGGTCATAAAACGGATCTGATCGTCGGGGCTGTCGGCGAATACGCCGGTGAAGGTCGATGTCAGCGTGGTCGCACCCTGCTTGCGGATGCCGCGCATGGCCATGCACATATGCTCGGCTTCCAGGATCACGGCCACGCCGCGCGGCTTGAGAATGTCCTGGATGGTGTTTGCGACCTGCGCCGTCATGGCTTCCTGTGTTTGCAGGCGGTGCGCGAAAATGTCGACGACACGCGCCAGCTTGGACAGACCGACGACCTTGCCGTCCGGCAGATAGCCGACATGCGCCCGGCCTATGATCGGCACCATATGATGTTCGCAATGCGAGTGGAACAGGATGTCCCGCTCGATCACCATGTCCTGATAGCCTTCGACTTCCTCGAAGGTGCGGCCGAGCTCTTCGGCGGGATCCTTGTTGTAGCCGTCGAACATCTCCTTGTAGGCCTTGGCGACCCGCATCGGGGTATCGAGCAGGCCTTCGCGCTCGGGATTGTCGCCGGTCCAAAGCAGGAGCGTGCGAACGGCCGCTTCGACCTCGGCCTGGGTCGGACGCTTGGTCTCGCTTGAAGCGCGGAGGGGAAGAGATTTCAGAACGGCGTCCATAAGGCGTCTCCCGTAGTCCCTTTCGCGGAAGGGACGAGTTAAACGGATCACTGCCTGAGTTCGGTTTTGCGGGAGCAAGCTCCAGCCGAATGCGGCGGTTTGGGTTCAAAAATCAGCTTACGACAGCTGCGCTTGCCGCTTTATGAACCGTGCTCCTATATATGAAGAGCCGAGTGCGAAAGGAAGGCGTTCGCGCGGCAAACCATGCTCAAGCTGCGCCGCTGCGGAGAAACAACATGATCGATGCAGTCTACAACGCGAAAATTCTGGGATTTGCCGGAAATATCGGCCGCACCGGCCGCCTCGATGCGCCCCATGCTACCGCCAAAGCGCATTCCAAACTCTGCGGTTCCACGGTGCTCGTCGACCTCTGCATGGAAGACGGGATCGTCACCGATTTTGCCCATGACGTGAAGGCCTGCGCGCTTGGCCAGGCCTCATCGGCGATCATGGCGCAGCACGTTGTCGGCTCGACCGCTGACGAGTTGCGAATCCTTCGCCAGACCATGCACGCCATGCTGAAGGAAAACGGAACCCCGCCGGAAGGCCGTTTTGAAGATCTGAAATATCTGGAACCCGTGCGCGACTACAAAGCGCGCCACGCCTCGACCATGCTGACCTTCGATGCAGTGGTGGATGCGATCGACCAGATCGAGCGCGCCAACGCCGACAAGGCTGCGTGAGGAGAAGCCGCTATGCGTCCCTCCGAAGCGTTGGCAAAGCATCGGGATGAGGTGCTGGCGATTTTAGCAAAGTATCCGGTGAGCAATCCACGGGTGTTTGGATCCGTGGCGCGCGGGGAGGACACGGAAGCGAGCGATCTGGACTTGATGGTTGAGCCTGTCTCCGGCGTGACCACCCTAGTGGACCTTGGGCTTTTACGAGAAGAGTTGGTCACCGTCCTCGGCAAGGAGGTTGATCTCATGACCGATGGCGGCTTCAATCCGCGTTCTGCTCGACGCATCGAACGCGATCTGGTTGCGCTCTAGGATGGACAAGCAGACGCGCCTGCACGAACTGCTCCGCGACGTGGTGGAATGGGGCGATGAAGTCGCCTCTATCATCGAAGGCGTTAAGAGAGATGATTTTATAACGCACCGTTTGGTGCGCCTTTCCGTTTGGAAGTGCATCGAGAACGTCGGCGAGGCGGCTGCGCGTATCCTCCGGCTGTTCCCCGACTTTGCAGACAAGCATCCAGAGCTTGAGCTGAATGAAGCTCGAGCCATGCGCAATCAACTTACGCATGGTTACGATGGCGTGGACTTTGAACTCGTGTGGGTGACGGCCAATCGATCAGTTCCACCGATGGTTCAAGCTGCAAGAACGTACTTGCAAGCGCACGCGGCCGATGACAGCCCGTAACTTTTCCGCCCCGTGGCGCCGCACCCCCGGCCGTTTGTTCGGCACCGGCTTCGTGCGCCTGTATCAGCTGACGCTTTCAGGCTTCATCGGCAATGGCTGCCGGCATTATCCGACCTGTTCGGAATATGCCTATGAAGCCATAGCGCGCCACGGCCTGTGGTCCGGTGGATGGCTGTCCTTGTTCCGCGTGGTTCGTTGCGGCCCGGGGGGCACGCATGGCATCGATGTCGTGCCGGACGATCTCGGATCGCGTGTATCGCCTTGGACGCCGTGGCGCCTTTGGGCATTCGGACGCAAGCCGCACAGCGCCGACTAGGCTTTACGCATGGGCTTTCGCCCGCTACATGCGCGCAGCGCCCTGACATGGCGCGTGACCACCCGCGTTCGTATGCGGGACTGGATAATGGAGAACAGCATGTCCCAGGTTTCCCTCACATTCCCCGACGGCTCCGTGCGCGACTACGACGCCGCAGCAACCGGCGCGGCTTTGGCCGAGTCGATCTCGAAGTCGCTCGCCAAGAAGGCCGTGGCTTATGCCGTTGATGGCACTATTCGCGATCTCAGCGAACCGCTCGGCACATCCGGCAAGATCGAGATCCTGACGCGCGATGATCCGCGCGCACTGGAACTGATCCGTCACGACACCGCGCATGTGCTCGCGGAAGCCGTTCAGGAGCTTTGGCCGGACACGCAAGTCACGATCGGACCGGTGATCGAGAACGGATTTTATTACGATTTCGCCCGGAAAGAGCCCTTCACACCGGACGATTTCCCCGTAATCGAGAAGAAAATGCGGGAAATTATCCTGAGAAACCGGCCTTTTTCCCGGGAAGTCTGGGATCGTGCTCGTGCCAAGCAAGTGTTTGCCGACAAGAGCGAGGGCTACAAGCTCGAGTTGATCGATGCGATCCCCGAGGGTCAGGATCTGAAGATCTACTACCAGGGCGACTGGTTCGATCTTTGCCGCGGTCCGCACATGGCCTCGACCGGCCAGATCGGCAACGCTTTCAAGTTGATGAAGGTCGCGGGCGCTTACTGGCGCGGCGACTCCAACAACCCGATGCTCACGCGCATCTATGGCACGGCCTGGGCGACGCAGGAGCAGCTGGACCAGTATCTGCATGTGCTGGAAGAAGCTGAGAAGCGCGATCATCGTCGCCTTGGCCGCGAGATGGACCTGTTCCACTTCCAGGAAGAAGGTCCGGGCGTCGTCTTCTGGCATTCCAAGGGCTGGAAGATGTTCCAGAACCTCGTCAGCTACATGCGCCGCCGCCTCGAGGGGGACTACCAGGAGGTGAATGCGCCGCAGGTGCTCGATCACAGTCTGTGGGAGACTTCCGGCCATTGGGGCTGGTATCGCGACAACATGTTCAAGGTCACGGTCGCCGGCGACGAGACCGAGGATGAGCGCATCTTCGCGCTCAAGCCGATGAACTGCCCCGGCCATGTGCAGATCTTCAAGCACGGCTTGAAGTCCTATCGCGAACTGCCAATCCGCCTCGCAGAATTTGGCGCCGTTCACCGCTACGAGCCGTCCGGCGCGCTGCATGGCCTCATGCGCGTGCGCGGCTTCACGCAGGACGACGCGCATATCTTCTGCACCGACGAGCAGATGGCCACGGAGTGTCTGGCGATCAACGACCTGATCTTGTCGGTCTACAAGGACTTCGGCTTCGAGGGCATCACGATCAAGCTGTCGACGCGGCCGGAAAAGCGCGTTGGTTCGGATGCGCTGTGGGATCGCGCCGAAAGCGTCATGATGGATGTGCTCAAGACGATCGAGGCGCAGTCGCCGGAGATCAAGACCGGCATCTTGCCGGGCGAGGGCGCGTTCTACGGGCCGAAGTTCGAATACACGCTGAAGGACGCGATTGGTCGTGAATGGCAGTGCGGCACGACGCAGGTCGACTTCAACCTGCCGGAGCGCTTCGGCGCCTTCTATATCGGTTCCGATTCCGAGAAGAAGCAGCCAGTGATGATCCATCGCGCCATCTGCGGTTCGATGGAGCGCTTCCTCGGCATCCTGATCGAGAACTTTGCCGGCCATATGCCGCTGTGGTTCGCGCCGGTGCAGGTCGTAGTCGCCACCATCACCTCCGAGGCGGATGAGTATGCGCGCGAAGTGCAGAAGGTGCTGAAGAAGGCCGGTCTTCTGGCCGAACTCGACCTTCGCAACGAGAAGATCAACTACAAGGTGCGCGAACACAGCCTGGCGAAGGTGCCGGTGATCCTCGTTTGCGGCAAGCGCGAAGCGGAAGAGCGGGCGGTCAACATCCGCCGCCTTGGTTCGCGCGATCAGTCGGCGATGTCGCTGGATGAAGCGCTGGCCATGCTGGTCGCGGAAGCCACGCCGCCCGATCTCGCACGTCAGACCGACTGACCGTCACCGGACCATCACGCAGGCTTCACACGCCTGTCACTGGCTGCTGCGCATGAAAGACCATGCACAGCAGCCAAGCCACGCTTGATTCCGGTCTTTCCGCGCTCTCCTACGCTGATGCCGTGGAGAGTTGGCTTGGCCGCAAGATCATCACACTGTCCGAACAGCTTTCGGGCCGCCGTCACTACGAGGCGCTGTACCGGATCTGGCGCGGCGAGATCGTGCCGTCGAACGAGCGCGTTTTCGGCCGTATGCTCGAACTGATCGACATCGATCTTGCGGTTCAGGGTGCGTTGCCGAAAGCGGCACCCGACGATCGGCTGATGCTCGTGGCCAATCATCCCTATGGCATCGGCGACGGCATCGCGATGCTGGCTTTGGCCGAGCAGCTTGGCCGCCCGTTCCGCGTGCTGATCAATTCAGAGCTGCTGCGCATTCCGGAAATGCGGCCTCATTCGCTACCGATCGACTTTCATGAAACCAAGGAAGCGCAGCGAAACAATGGCTGTGCGGCGTGAAGCGCTCGAGCTGATCCGGCAGGGCGTGACGATCGTCGTTTTCCCGGCGGGTGCCGTCGCAACCGCGACCAAGCCTTGGGGCCGTGCAGCGGATTGGCCGTGGAAGCTGTTTCCGGCGCGACTGATCCAGGATGCGCAGGCCAGCGTGGTACCGATCCACTTTGCCGGCCAGAACGGCCGACTGTTCCACCTTGCCAGCCACATTTCGCTGACTGCCCGCATGTCGATGCTGGTGCGAGAGTTCACCAAGCTGTCCGGCGGTTCGGTCCAGGCGCGCATCGGCGAGGTGCTGCCTTGGTCGTCGCTGGAGCCGTTCCGCGACCGCAAGGCGCTGACGGCGCATCTGCGCGCTGCCGTGTTCGGCCTTTCACCGGATGGTGATGATGCGCGATCAGGCGGAGCGGTGATCGATCCGCTGTACTAGCGTTTGGTCGATGGCTATTCGCTGGTGACCTCAGCAGGACTTGCCGGTTGGCCTTCAGTTGCCAACACTTCGACATCCTGATTGCGCCCGGCAAGCACTGTAAAGTCGCGGCTATATATGCGGTCGCGGTTTTTCGCGACGGCCGTGTAGGTGCCTTCCGCCAGCACCATAGAAGCAAAAGCGCCAACATTCTCCTGAACGATATCGCCGGACCCGTTGACCACGGACCAAGCCGTATCGGCGATGGCCTCACCGCCGGCTTCGCGCACCAGCTTCATGGTCATCTGCGCGGCCTTGTGCTCGACCGTTGCTTCTGTCAGCTGCCCGCTTTCCACGCGGATATCGGAGCGGATGACGGCATTCACCGTGCCATAGGTCGAGACGACATGGTAGGTGCCGGCGTTCAGCCGCACGACCGTGCCTGGGCTGACATCGGGGATGATCAGCGCGCGCTCGCCGGTCGCGTCTGAATGGCTATCGAAAATCGAAAAGCGCAGTTTGTCTGAGGGGATGCGCATGCCGCCCGACAGAACAGCGTCGAGCTTCAACCCGCCGGCATCGAGCACGAGGCTTTCGCGCTTCGGCTCCCGCGTCACGCTGATGCGCTTGGTGACGCCCGCACGGCCATAAGCGGCATGAACGAGATAACTGCCGGGCTCCAGCTGGAACACGCTCGTACCGCCTTGAACCGAAGCCACCAGAGGCAGCTTGCCGTCTTCACCGGCGTCGGGCTTGAACACGCGCCACACCAGGCCGCGCGGGATCTCCTTGGCATTCTCCGTCAGCTGCGCACCGAGCGTGATTTCGCCGAGGTTCCCGGTGGCCAGCGGCGTTTGCTGGTTGGCCGGCGCATAGTTGGTGATGCCCGGCAGTTTGACGTCCGGCATCGTTGCCGCGGGTGCGTCTCCCCCAAAGCCCGGCGTTGCAGGTGGGGTGCTTTCGAGCAGCGGCGCATCGGGAAAGCCGTCATTGTCAGCAGGAGCATCATCAACTTGAGGGGGAGCGAACAAGGGTCGGCGCCCGCTATGACCTTCCGGCGGCACACCCAGGCCACCTTCGGACTGACCACCAGCTGGCCCTCCGC
>NZ_DAMBUH010000135.1:0-7764 GCF_032053605.1 Tianweitania sp. | reverse complement strand
CCAGCGAATTGACGACCGGCACAATGCCGGCCTTGGCGCAGGAAGTCTCGCTTCCGGGCTGCAAG
The DNA here is from genome assembly GCF_032053605.1 of Tianweitania sp. Lineage (NCBI taxonomy): Bacteria > Pseudomonadati > Pseudomonadota > Alphaproteobacteria > Hyphomicrobiales > Phyllobacteriaceae > Tianweitania > Tianweitania sp. The sequence continues at coordinate 7,699 of NZ_DAMBUH010000135.1, read as the reverse complement.
CCGTTCAGCACGAACATCCTGGCATCATCCGCCATAACGCGCCGCAGTCGGGTAGCTTCGACATAATGGGCCACGAAGAAATGCCGACAACCCTTGTAATAGAGCGCCCGCGCGACCCGCTCCGCACCGAGCCCATAGGCATCCGCCTTGACAACCGCCGCCGCCCGTCCGGGCGCGACCAGGGCCGACAGTTTCTCGTAATTGCAGCCAAGCGCCTGCAGGTCGATTGTCAGGATTCCGGAAGCGCCTTCGGCCGAGGCTTGGAAGGGCAGCGTTACATCGAGAGCTGCAGCGTTCATGTCCAATCCGCGCTAAGGTGGACAGATCTTAGTGAAACGATCCTCGAATTTCACGCATATGATTGCATGAAAATTTCGATAACTTATAATTTTTGAAATGGAACCCGAATTTTTGGAATAATACGCTATGGCCTCTCTCGATGCGATCGACCGCAATATTCTGCGCCTTCTACGGCTCGATGCGCGGATGAACAATGTGAAGATCGCCGAGGAGGTCGGACTGTCGCCATCAGCCTGTATGCGGCGCATACGCATCATGGAGGATAGCAACGTCATCCGCGGCTATACGGTGCTCGCCGATACCGCGTCGATCGAGTCCACCATCGCGGTGATCATCAACATTACGCTGGAGCGGCAGACGGAGGAGCATCTCGATCGCTTCGAGGCGGCGGTGCAAAAACACCCGGAAATCCGCGAATGCTTCCTGATGACCGGGGGCTCGGACTATCTGCTGCGCGTCGAGGTCGCCAATGCCGGCGAGTTCGAGCGAATCCACAAGGAAATCCTTTCGACCCTGCCGGGCGTCTTGCGCATCCATTCGAGCTTTTCGATCCGAAACGTGCTGGCGACGCGCATCAAAAGCAGGCGCTGAGCATTACCTATCGTGCAGCCTGGCTTCGAGGTCGCGGCCGCTGGCGGAAGCCTGCTCCAGCCGTTCGGCAAATTCCCGCCGCAGGGTGCGGCGCAGCATGGCGGCATGGTGGCGACGGATGTCAATCGGCTCCTCGGGACGGAGTTTCGGCACCTGCACCGGGCGGCCGTTGTCGTCGACCGCGACCATGGTAAAGTAACAGGAATTGGTGTGACGTCGGAGCCCCGAGCGGATGTTCTCTGCCTCGACGCGAATACCGACTTCCATCGATGTGCGGCCCGTATGGTTGATCGAGGCGCGAAAGGTCACGAGCTCGCCGACATCGATCGGCTCCTTGAAGGTCACCTGATCGACGGACAGCGTCACGGCATATTGCTGCGAATAACGCGAGGCGCAGGAGAAGGCGACGCGATCGAGGAGGTTCAGAAGAGCGCCGCCGTGCACCTTGCCGGAAAAGTTCGCCATGTCCGGCGTCATCAAAACCGTCATTTCCAAGCGTCTCGGGTCAGCCTCGGCCAATGCCATCCGTCGTCCCACGTTGAGTTTGATGCCGATGGAACGCAACCTGCCTACTGCAACGCGCGGTGCGAGACTTAAGCGCGTGACAGGATGAAATCGGCGCAGCGTTCAGCGATCATGATCGTCGGCGCATTGGTGTTGCCGCTGACAAGCGTCGGCATGACCGAGGCATCGGCAACCCGTAAACGCGGAACGCCGATCACCCGCAACTGACTGTCGACCACGGCCATGGCGTCGCGGCCCATCTTGGCCGTGCCGGAGGGGTGGTAGACGGTCTTGGCTATGGAGCGCGCGTGTTTCTCGATCGCCTCGTCGCTCTGTGCTTCGTCGCCGGGAGCCAATTCGCGGAAGCCGAGCGCCTTCATCGCCGGCGCAGCTAGGATCTTGCGGCCGAGCTTGATACCGCGCATCAGGGTTTCGATGTCAGTCCGGTTGTTGAGGTTATTGCCGAAGAACACGATCGGATCCTCGGCCCTGGTGCTTCGCAGCGAAACCTTGCCCCGTGCCTCCGGGCGCAGGATGCACGGATTGATCGATACGCCGTGGCCATCCATCTGCCCGCGCGAGGCGTCGCCTACCAGAGCCGGCGTCACATGGAACTGGATGTCCGGCCGGCCGCAGCCGGACGTATCGATGAAGCCGCCCGTCTCGACCACGTTGGAGGTCAGCAGGCCAGCGCGGCCGAAGAGATACTGCAGGCCGTTGAGGGCGGCCCGAAGCCCCTTGTCCTGTCCCTTCATCGAGACCGGCCGATCGGTGATGCCGTAGACGGAGGCTGTGATATGGTCCTGAAAATTCTCGCCGACGCCGGGCAGGTCGCGCAGCACCGGAATGCCGTGCGATGCAAGATGTACCGCCGGCCCGATGCCGGAGAGCATCATCAGCTTCGGCGTCGCCAGTGCGCCGGCGCACAGAATGACCTCCTCCTTGGCCCGGGCTTGGTGATCCACGCCGTCGGCCGTGCGATAAGCGATCCCCGAGGCGGCGCCATTTTCCATCATGATGCGGGAGACGGCGCTATCGGTGCTGATCGTGAGCAGCGGCGATCCCTTGACCGCCTTGAGATAGGTGGCGGCCGTCGAGCCGCGCCGCGCATTGAAGGTGGTGGTCTGGAAGAAGCCGACGCCTTCTTGTGACGCTCCGTTGAAATCATGCGTCAGGGGCAGGCCCACTTCCTGGGCGGCGCGCAGGAAGGCCGAACTGATCGGATGACGGTGGCGCGGCTCCGAGACCTTCAACGGACCGCTGGTGCCGTGATATTCGCCGGCCAGCGTCTCGTTGTCCTCGCTACGCTTGAACACCGGCAAGACGTCGTCATAGCCCCAGCCCTCGCAGCCGAGATCACGCCAGGTGTCGTAATCCTGCGCCTGGCCGCGGATGTAGATCATTGCATTGACGGAAGAGCCGCCGCCGAGCGTGCGGCCCTGCGGTACGACCAGCACCCGGCCATTGGCGCCGGGTTCCGGCTCGGTCTGATACATGAAGGTGCGTTTCGTACCAAGCACGCGCACGAAGGCGGCCGGGATGTGGATGAAGGGCATATTGTCCTTCGGCCCGGCCTCCAGCATCAGCACGCTCTTGCCGGCCTTGACCAGCCGGTTCGTCACCACGCAGCCGGACGAGCCGCCGCCCACGACGATGTAATCAAACGTTTTCATCCGCTGCCGCTCAGGTCCCGGCTCAGGCGCCGACGTGGCTGACGAACTTCGTCGTCAGATAGCCATCGAGGCTTTCCGCACCGCCTTCGCTGCCGTAGCCACTATCCTTGATGCCGCCGAACGGCGTCTCGGCGGCGGCGATGCCAAAATGGTTGATCGACACCATGCCCGCCGCCAGCTCCTCGGCGAAGCGGTCGGCCGTCTTGAGAGAGCGGGTAAAGGCGAAAGCAGCGAGGCCGAAGGGCAGCCGGTTGCTGCGCTCGATCGCCTCGTCCACCGAACCGACGCGCACCAGAGCCGCGACCGGCCCGAAGGGCTCCTCGTTCATGATGCGGGCTTCTTCCGGTACGTCGGACAGCACCGTCGGCTCGAAGAAGAAACCGGCATTGCCGATACGGCGACCGCCGCATTCCAGCTTGGCGCCGGCCGAGATAGCGTCATCGACTAACATTTCCATCGCATCGAGGCGGCGCGGATTGGCGAGCGGGCCCATCTGGGTTTCGTCAGCCAGACCGTCACCCACCTTCAGCGCCTTTGCGCCGGCGACGAAGCTGTCTCTGAAGCCGTCATAAACTGAGTCATGTACATAAAATCGCGTCGGCGAGGCGCAGACCTGACCGGCATTGCGATATTTCAGCATGACGCCGAGCTTGGCTGCAGCCGCCACATCCGCGTCGTCCGCGACGATGTACGGCGCATGGCCGCCGAGCTCCATCGTGGAACGCTTCATATGCGAGGCGGCCGCTGCTGCCAGCGCCTTGCCGACCGGAACCGAGCCGGTGAAGGAGATCTTCTGGATGATCGGGGAAGCGATCAGGTAGTCCGACACTTCGTGCGGAATGCCGAAGACGATGTTGATTACGCCGGCCGGCACGCCAGCGTCTTGGAAGGCTCTGGCAAGCTCGATACAGGCCGAAGGTGTTTCTTCCGGCGGCTTGGCGATCACCGAGCAACCGGCGGCCAGCGCTGCGGAAATCTTGCGGACGAGTTGGTTGATCGGAAAGTTCCACGGCGAGAAGGCGGCAACGGGGCCAACCGGTTCCCGCAGCGACATCTGCCGCGCACCCGGCACGCGCGAGGGGATGACACGGCCGTAAATGCGGCGGGCTTCCTCGGCATGCCATTCGATATGTTCCGGTGCGGCATTGGCTTCGCCGCGCGCCTCGGCCAGCGGCTTGCCCTGCTCGCGCACCATATGCTGGGCGATCGTTTCCGCCCGCTCCCGGACGATACCGGCTGCCTTCTGCATGATGCGGGAACGTTCGAGCGCCGTCATCTTGCGCCAGGTCTCGAAGCCCCGGCTGGCTGCGCCAAGCGCGGCATCCAGATCGGCGCGTTCGGCGATCGGCAATTGCGCAATACGCTGTCCGGTCGCGGGGTTCTTGACCTCGGCAGTGCGGTTGCCGGAGGCGGCACGCCAGATCCCATCGATCAAGAGCGGTTTATCGAGCATGACTGATTTCCTTGAAATTGCGATCAAATTCCGGTTTCGGCAGGCTGCTGGCGACCTGCGCATATTCGTCTGCGATGCGGGCAACGATCTCGGCGGCCGGCAGAACTTCCTTGACGAGGCCCGCGCTCTGACCGGCCTCGACCTTGCCTGCATCCACGTTGCCGTCGAAAGCGGCGGTCTTGAGCGAACTTGCGGTGAACAGAGCCTTGCGCTGTTCGTCCGGGAGCCCCTCGGCCTCGGCCTTGGCCATGCCCTCGGCAAACTGGTTGCGGATGACACGGATGACGCCGAAACCACGGCCAACGACCATGGTGTCGGCAACGCCGGCCTTGACCAGCAGGTCCTGATAGGCGGGATGCAGCCGCGCCTCGCGCGACATCATGAAGCGCGAGCCGAATTGCGCGGCGCCAGCGCCAAGCGAGAGAGCAGCTGCAAGTCCGTGGCCATCGGCAAAGCCGCCCGAGAGGATCAGGGGCATGTCGGGCACGGCCTTGGCAATGGCGCGGCCGAGCACCAGCGTCGAGACGAGTTCCGGAGGCGGGTGACCACCGGCCTCGCCGCCAACGGCGATCAGTCCATCGACACCGGCATCGGCAGCCTTGAGGGCATGGATCTCGCCGGAAACAACGTGCAGGCAGATCGTGCCGGCGGCCTTGAAGCGGTCTATGTATTTCTTCGGCCCGCCCTGGGATGCGATCAGCACAGGAATGCGCTTCTCGAGCAGCATGTCCATGATCGCCTCGGCGCCCTCGCGATAAAGCGGGAGGTTGACGGCGAAAGGCTTGTCGGTGCCGGCCTTGATCTCGTCGATCGCCTCTTCGAGATGATGCGGGAACATCGGGCCGGCGGCAAGCACTCCAAGACCGCCGGCATTGGAGACGGCAAGCGGCAGCGTGGAATTGGAGGATGCCCAAGACATGCCGGCCTGGACGATCGGAAGGTGTATGCCGAGAAGCTTGGTGACGCTGGTTTCGATGCGCATGTCAGACCTCGATGCCTGCGAGCTTGCGGGCGTGGGCGGCAAGCTGTTTCTTCTGGATTTTCGAGCTGGCGGTCATGCCGATCGATTCGAAATCCTCGACGATCCACACGTGACGGGGGACCTTGAAGCCAGCCATTTCCTTCTTTGCCCAGTCGATGATCTCGCTCGGCGTCGTGTTGCAGCCCTCGTTGAGAATAACAAAGGCGGCGGTGACCTCGACCAGCCGCTCGTCCGGCAGGCCAACAACGGCTGCCTGCCGGATCAGCCGGTTCTGGTGCAGTACGTTCTCGACATCGGCGGGCGAGACGTTCTCGCCGCCGACGCGCACGATATCCTTGGCCCGGCCCATGAAGCGCAGCCGCCCGGACGCGTCGAGGGCGCCGAGATCGCCGGTCGCCAGCCAGCCGTCGGGAGAGAGCGCCGCGGCGGTTTCCTCCGGCTTGTCGAAATAGCCCTTCATGATGTTCCAGCCGCGTACCTGGATCTCACCCGGCTCGTCAGGCCCGGCATCGCGAACATCCGCTGTACGGATGCGCACCTCCACACCGGTCTGGATGCGCATAGCGGCGCTGACCCGGATATCTTCCGGCTCCCACCAGCAGGACTGCGGGACGTTCGGGGAGGCCTCCGAGAGGCCGTAGCCGACGACGCATTCGCGGGCTCCGAGTTCGTCGATGACGCGACGGACGATGGTGGGCGAGGCGGCAAGCCACGCGCCGCGCAGATTGAGCTTGCGCGAGGGCAGGTCGGGATGCGTCAGCAGCATCAGCGCCATTGTGTCATTGCCGGAAAAATGCGTGCAGCGCTCCGCTTCTATCAGCCGCAACGCCTCGCCGGGTTCGAAGCGGTCCATGCTGACGAGCGTTGTGCAATGCTGCAGGCAGGAGAGGATGGACAGCGTGGTGCCGGCGACATGGAAGAAGGGGCGGGCGCTGTGGAAGCGGTCGCCGGGCCGCAGGCCCATGCGAAGGCCAGAGAAAAAGCCGTTGGGCAGCATGTTGCGGTGGCGCAGCAGCACCCCCTTGGGGAAGGATGTGGTGCCGGAGGTATACTGGATCAGCAGAACATCGTCCGGTTCATCACACGGTGCGACGGGCGCGAGGGGTTTGGTACACAGGTCCCTCCAGCTTTGCGCCGCTGCCGGAACATCGTCACCAACAACGAGGACGCGCTTCAGATCGGGCAGTGCCTCATGCGGAAGCGTCGCGTCGATGCCAGCGAAGATACTACGCAGCATGGCGATGAAATCGATCTTAAGGAAACGGTCGCAGGTGATCAGCGTCGTGACCCGCGACTGCTTGAGCGCATAGGCCATCTCGGAGGCGACGAAGCGCGTATTGACCGGCACGGTGACTGCGCCGAGCGAGCCGATCGCAAAGAAAATGACAACCCAGTCGGTTGAATTGCCGAGGCAGAGCCCGACACGATCGCCCTTGCGCACGCCGGCTGCAAAAAGCGCGGCTCGGGCGGCGGCGACCTTGTCCTGCAGTTCGCCGAAGGTGAGCCGGCCACCAGTGGCGACGATTGCCTCCACATCGGGCGCGATGGTCGTGGAGCGCTGGAGGGCGGCCGAGAGGGTTAGGGGACAGATCGGCTTGAGATCGAGCGCAGTCACTTGCCACCCTTTCGGCGGACGACTTCGGAGAATTTTTCGATACCGGCGCGCCAGCCGCCATCGGCGAGATTGCGCTCGATCGCCGCCATCTCGATGCGGATGCCGTTGGTCAGGTTGGTTTCGTGACCCATGTCGACGGCCTGCTTGGTCAGCGCCATGGCGAGCGGAGGAGCGGCGGCAATGCTGTCGGCGATCTCCTGACCGACCTGTTCAAGGGCATCGGGCAAAACGACGCGCGAGACGAGGCCGCGCTGATAGGCTTCTTCCACCGGCATGATCCGGCTGGTGAACAGCAATTCCTTGGCATTCATGCGGCCGATCACCCGCTGCAGGCGCTGGGTTGCGCCGACGGTGCCCCATTGCGGCTCGGGAAAGCGGAAGGTGGTCTTCTCCGACGCGACGACGAAGTCGCAGCTCATGATGATTTCGCCGCCGGAGCCGACAACCGGCCCCTGGGTCAGCGCCACGACCGGCTTGCCGCAGCGCCCGATCGCGTCATAGGCGGCGAACGACGCCTGCCGGCGGGCGATCACCCATGCTTCGTCCTTGCCGGTGCGCTCCTTCAGGTCGGCGCCAGCGCA
>NZ_DAMBUH010000134.1:4797-7828 GCF_032053605.1 Tianweitania sp. | reverse complement strand
GCTACTACCCGGACGGGATCATGCAGATGCAGAGCGCGTCCAGCGTCTTCGCCCGCCGCTTGCGCCAAACTATCCGCCGGCCGCAGCGCTCGGGGCGCTTTATGCGAGCGACCAGCAGGCCGGCTTGCGCGCGAGCTGGCTGCTGTCACGGCTGCATGCCTTCGACCTGCTCAAGCTCGGCATCAATGCCGATTGCCTGCCCGTGCTCGACGTGCCGGTTGCCGGCGCGCATGACGTGATCGGCAACCGTGCCTATGGCACCGAGCCGGAAATCGTTGCAACGCTTGGACGCGCGGCAGTGGATGGTTTGCTGGCCGGTGGTGTTCTGCCGGTGATGAAGCATGTGCCAGGACATGGGCGCGCCACGGCCGACACGCATCTGGCGCTGCCGACCGTCGATGCTTCGCTGGAGGATTTGCGCGCCCGCGACTTCGCGCCGTTCAAGGCGTTGTCGGACGTCGGCATGGCGATGACCGCGCATGTCATCTATTCCGCCATCGATCCGGATCTGCCGGCGACGACATCGCCGATCGTGATTGACGAGATCATCCGCAAGGAGATTGGGTTCGACGGCCTCCTCATGAGCGACGATGTTTCGATGAAGGCGCTGTCGGGCGATTTCGCCAGCCGCAGCCGTGCGATTCTCGCGGCAGGCTGCGATATCGTTCTGCATTGCAACGGCGTGATGGGCGAGATGGAAGCGGTGGTTGCCGAAACGCCGCGCCTGACGGATGGAGCATTGGCCCGTGCCGAACGCGCTCTGCTGCCGCTGGCTATGCGCGACAATTCCGTCGAGGATGACGTGCGCGCCGAGTTTGCCCAGCTGATGCAGTTGGTGGCATAAGACGGCCGGCCTCGCGTGAGAGGTCGCGCGAGGTCGATGCTTGAACAGCACACGCAATGATGGCGGGGCAGCCGTTCCTCCAGATGAACTCTGGGCCGATGCCAAGACACAGGGCTTGAGCGAGCCGGAGCTGGTTGTGGATGTCGCCGGTTTCGAAGGGCCGCTCGACCTTCTGCTTCATCTTGCCCGCAATCAGAAGGTCGACCTTTCGCAGATCTCCGTGGTGGCGCTGGCAGAGCAATATATCGGCTTCATCGATCAGGTGCGCGCAATGCGGCTGGAGCTAGCGGCCGACTATCTCGTGATGGCGGCGTGGTTGGCTTTCCTGAAATCCAAGCTGCTGATCCCCAAGACGCGCGATGAGGAAGGCGAAAGCGGCGAGGAACTTGCCGCCGTGCTGCAGTTTCGCTTGAAGCGGCTGGAAGCCATGCGTGAGGCTGCTGCGCGGCTCGTCAATCGTGATCGGCTCGGGCGTGATGTGTTTGCGCGCGGCGCGCCGGAAGCCCTGGAGATGGATCGCAGCGTGACCTTCGAGGCCAGCCTGTATGATCTTCTCGCCGCCTATGCGGTGCAGCGCCAGCGGCAGGCGGTGAGCAATGTGCAGATCGCGGCGCGGGGTGTGTGGTCGCTGCAGGACGCGCGCGATCTGCTGGTGCGGATGGTTGGCCGTTCGGGGCAATGGAGCGCGCTTGACCGCTTTCTTGCTCAGTATTTAACCGAGCCCGCCCAGCGTCGCAGCCTTCTGGCCAGCTCCTTCGCCGCCAGCCTCGAACTGATCCGCGAGGGTAAGCTGGAAGTGCGCCAGGATGGGGCTTTCGAGCCGATCTATATGCGCCCGGGTCAACAGCGGCCGCGGCTTGTCGGGGACACGACGTGAGCCAGTCGAGTATCGACAGCGACCTGTTTGCCGAACAGGGCCTCGGTCAAGCGATTCGCATCGTTGAGGCGATCCTGTTCGCCAGTGCCGAGCCGGTGACGGGCAAGATGCTCGCCGAGCGGCTGCCGGACGATGTTTCATTGGACGCGGTGATGGAGCGGCTGGTTGCGGCTTACGCCAATCGCGGCGTCAACGTCGTGCGGGTGGACGATGCCTGGGCGCTGCGCACCGCGCCGGATCTCGGCTTTCTTCTTCGCCGCGATGCTCCGCAGCAAAAGAAGCTGTCGCGCGCCGCGCTCGAAGTACTTTCCACCATCGCCTATCATCAGCCAGTCACGCGGGCCGAGATCGAGGATGTGCGCGGCGTTGAAACGTCGAAGGGGACGCTCGATCTTCTGCTGGAAAGCGGCTGGGTGCGTATGCGCGGGCGTCGTCGTACACCGGGGCGGCCGGTGACCTATGGAACGACTCAAGGCTTTCTGGATCATTTTGGGCTTTCGGAATTGCGCGATCTGCCGGGCATGGAGGAGCTGAAAGGGGCAGGGCTCCTGTCGCCGCGCATGCCCAGCAACTTCGCCGTGCCGGTGCCGCCGGTGGATGGCGATCTGCTTGGCCCTGATGAAGACGAACTGACCGACATCGATCTGGAAGAACTCGGCCTCCTTACGCCCCGCGTCACGGAGGATTGATGAGGCCGCTCAGCGGCGCGGCTTCATCGAAACCGTTGGAGAACCCGCTATAGGCATGGTAGCAAGGGCTCGAAGCTGTATAGTTTCGCGCTGAAGCCGTGCTTTAGTTCGAATGGTACGGTAAACCACCCGCATCGGATGCGGCGCATTGTCTTAACCCGGCGCGACGTCTTCCTCTCGCCCGAAATGTCTGATGTGCTGTTGACGATGAAGGGATTTGCAAAGGCTTGACGTAAGGCCTAGCTGTTCCCCCGGGTTAAGAATTCGAAAGAGAGTGATCATGGGTTCCTTTTCGATCTGGCACTGGCTGATCGTGCTTGTTGTTGTCCTGCTGCTGTTCGGCCGCGGCAAGATCCCCGAGCTGATGGGCGACATGGCCAAGGGCATCAAGAGCTTCAAGAAGGGCATGACCGACGACGATACGCCGGGCGAGGTTCGCCCCGTCGATCCGCGCACCGTCGAGCATCGCCCCGGCGAGACTGTGGTGACCCCGGACCGCAACGTCACCAAATCCTGACGCGTTCCGCGCCGAGTTCTTAAGCGGGAACAGTTCTGATGTTCGAGATCGGTTGGACCGAGATGCTCGTGATCGCGATCGTCATGATCGTGGTCGTGGGCCCG
>NZ_DAMBUH010000134.1:278-4787 GCF_032053605.1 Tianweitania sp. | reverse complement strand
CGAAGGATTTGGCGAAGATGCTGCGCACCTTCGGTAAGTTCACGTCGAAAATGACGTCAATGGCGGGCGACTTCCGCAAGCAGTTCGATGAGGCTTTGAAGGAAGCCGAGTTGGACGATGTCCGGAAATCGGTCAACGACTTGCGCTCGCTCAATCCGAAGAACGAAATCCGCAAGGCGTTCAACCCAATGGAGAAGGCCGCGGCCGACGTTCGCGCCGGTATGGACTCCATCATGCGGCCTTCGACGCCGGCACCATCGACGCCCGCTCCGACCGAAGCCTCGGCTGTTGAACCGCTCAAGACCGGTGCGACGGCGGAACCGGCCGCTCTGACCGGCGAAGCGCCGAAGGAAGCATCGGCCTTGGCGGCATCTTCGTCGGCTCAGCCGGTTGAAGCTGTGGCACCTAGCGCTCCTGTCGCGCCGGCGGCACCCTTGGCTACACCAAGCACGGTGGCTGCTGCGCCGGCTACAACAACCGGTGCTGCCGCAGACCCTGTGAAGAAGGTGCGCGCGCCGCGTGCGCCCAAGGCTCCCACTGCGTCAGGCTCGGACGCCTGTGAAGAAAACCGCTGCTGCTTCCACCGGCATGAATGGAGCGGCGGTTGAAAAGCCGGTTCGCGTTCGCAAGCCCAAAGAAACCGGAACCGCCACGTGACGACGTCGAACGACGAAATCGAACAGTCCTCGGCGCCGTTGCTCGATCACCTGATCGAGCTGCGTTCGCGCCTGATTTGGGCCATCGGCGGCTTCTTTGTCGCCTTTCTGATCTGCTTCTTCTTCGCGCAAAAGCTGTTCGACCTGCTGGTCATCCCCTTCAAATGGGCGACGATCTGGGCCGGTCTGAATGATGGCCGCGTCGAGTTGATTTATACGGCGCCACAGGAATTCTTCTTTACGCAGATCAAGCTCGCTATGTTCGGCGGCCTGGTTCTGTCGTTTCCGATGGTGGCCGCGCAGATCTACAAGTTCGTGGCGCCCGGCCTCTACAAGAACGAACGCGCTGCCTTCCTGCCCTTCCTGATCGCGTCGCCTATCCTGTTCCTGATGGGTGCGGCATTGGTGTACTTCTTCTTTACGCCGATGGTGATGTGGTTCTTCCTTGCCATGCAGCAGGTGGGACCGGGACAGGACATCCAGATTTCGCTGCTGCCGAAAGTGTCAGAATATCTCAGCCTCATCATGACGCTGATCTTTTCCTTCGGCCTTGTTTTCCAGCTGCCGGTGGTCACGACGCTTCTGGCGCGCGTTGGTCTGCTGACGGCGGAGTCGCTTGCAGGAAAGCGCAAATGGGCGATCGTGCTGGCCTTTATCGCGGCCGCCGTTCTCACGCCGCCGGATCCGGTCAGCCAGATCGGCTTGGCGCTTCCGACGATCCTTCTTTACGAAGCCTCGATCTGGATGGCTCGGTTGATCGAGCGCAATCGTGCGAAGGAGCAGCAGGTTCGCGACGAAGCGGCAGCTGCCGAGGTCGTTCCAGCCGTTGTCAATCCGGATGACGTTAAGCCGGCGTAACGGCTTCGTTGATGAGTGTTTGCTGATTGAAGGGGCGTCGAAAGGCGCCCCTTTTGTTATCTCGGTCTTGCATGGGGGCGGCGCGCGGTTTACGCCCGGCTGAAATAGTACCGGACGTTCTGACATGCTCGACATCAAGTGGATTCGCGAAAACCCGGCCGTTCTCGATGCTGCTCTGGCATCGCGTTCGGCCGCGCCCCAGGCCGAGGCCCTGATTGCTCTGGATGAAGCGCGCCGCGCCCATCTCGGCCGGCTGCAGGAAGCGCAGGAGCGTCGCAACGCCGCGTCCAAGGAAATCGGCAATGCGATGCGGTCCGGCGATTCCGCCAAGGCCGAGGCGCTGAAGGCTGAAGTTGCTGATATCAAGGCCTTCATCCAGGGCGGCGAAGCGGAAGAGCGCCGGCTCGACAACGAGCTGAACGACGCGCTTGCCAACATCCCGAACTTGCCGCTGCCGGAAGTGCCGAAAGGCAAGGACGAGCATGACAATGTGGAAGTGCGCCGCTTCGGCAACGAGTTGATCGAGGCACGCAAGGCCAACATGCCGCCTAAGCCGCGCGAGCATTATGAGCTCGGCGAGGCGATGGCGCTGATGGACTTCGAGGCGGCGGCGAAGATTTCCGGTTCGCGCTTCACGGTGCTGAAAGGCGATCTGGCACGGCTGGAGCGGTCGATCGGCCAGTTCATGCTCGACCTGCACACAACCGAGCACGGCTATACGGAAGTGCAGGTGCCGCTGATGGTGCGCGACAATGCGCTGTTTGGAACCAACCAGCTGCCGAAGTTCGAGGAAGACCTGTTCTTTACGCCACACGGCGAAACGCGGCTCGGCCTAATCCCGACGGCCGAGGTTCCGCTGACCAACCTCGTGCGGGAGCAGATCCTGAATCAGGAACAGCTGCCCTTGCGCTTTACGGCGCTGACGCCATGCTTCCGCTCGGAAGCCGGTTCGGCGGGGCGCGACACGCGCGGCATGCTGCGCCAGCATCAGTTCAACAAGGTCGAGCTGGTGTCGATCACCGATGCGGACAGCTCGCTTGCCGAGCATGACCGCATGACCGACTGCGCGGAAACCGTGCTGAAGAAGCTCGAACTGCCGTTCCGCACGGTGGTGCTTTGCACCGGCGACATGGGCTTTGGTGCGCGCAAGACCTATGACATCGAGGTCTGGTTGCCCGGTCAGAACACCTATCGCGAGATTTCGTCCTGCTCGGTCTGCGGTGATTTCCAGGCCCGCCGCATGGATGCGCGTTATCGCGTCAAGGACGAGAAGGGCACGCGCTTCGTTCATACTCTGAACGGTTCGGGCACGGCTGTGGGCCGTGCTCTGATCGGCGTTCTCGAGAATTACCAGAATGAGGATGGCAGTGTCACTGTTCCGCAGGTGCTTCGCGCCTACATGGGAGGCAAGGAGCGGATCGGCGGCCGTTGAGTTGCCAGTCAAGCCGCCAGCGGGACAGGCTTCGGGGATAGGCTTAGCATGCGCATTCTTCTGACCAATGACGACGGCATCCATGCCGAGGGCCTTGCCTCGCTTGAGCGGATCGCTCGCACGCTGAGCGATGACATCTGGGTCGTGGCACCCGAGACCGATCAGTCCGGCTTCTCGCATTCGCTGTCGATTTCCGAGCCGCTGCGCATGCGCCGCATCGACGATCGCCATTACGCAGTGCGCGGTACGCCGACCGATTGCGTTATCATGGGCGTGCGCAACCTCATGCCCGAGCCGCCGGATCTGATCCTGTCCGGCGTCAATTCCGGCTCCAACGTCGCCGATGACGTGACCTACTCCGGCACGGTTGCGGGTGCGATCGAGGGCACGCTGCTCGGCATCCGCTCGATTGCTCTCAGCCAAGGCTACACCTTCGCCAATGATGGCCGCGTGGTGCCGTGGAACACGGTTGAAGCGCATGCGCCGGCGCTGTTGAAGCGGCTGATCGACATCGACCTGCCGCAGGGCGTTTTGCTCAACGTCAACTTTCCGAACTGCCAGCCTGACGCAGTGCAGGGTCATGTCGTGACGCGGCAAGGCAAGCTCGTTTACGGCATCACGGTTGATGCCCGAAACGACGGTCGTGGCCTGCCTTACTACTGGTTGCGCTTTGGACGCGGCGAGACCGAGATCCCGGAAGGGACGGATCTGCATGCCTTGCGCTCCGACCACATTTCCGTCACGCCACTGAAGCTTGATCTCACGGCCTATGAGTTCCAGGACCTCGTGCGAGATGCGCTTCAATGACACCCGACGCGCTGGATCGCGAAGGCTTTGCCGCATTCATGCTGCGGCTTCGGGGGAAGGGGCTGACGGACAAGACCGTTCTGTCCGCCTTTGAAGCCACGCCGCGCCGCGGTTTTGTGCCGAACCAGTGGCAGGACCATGCCTGGTCGGACCGGATGTTGCCAATCCCTTGCGGCGAGGCGCTGGAAGGCGTCGACATCCAGGCGACGGTCATTTCCGCGCTCGATTTGACCAGCAGCGTCCGCGTTCTCGAAATCGGCACAGGCACCGGTTACACGGCGGCAGTCATGGGCCGCCTGTCGGGCCGCATTCTTTCGCTCGATCGCTACAAGGCCCTGGTTCAGCAGGCTCGTGCCCGCCTGGAAGCGCTCGGCATCGGCAATGTGCTTCTTCGTCAGGCCGATGGCGCGCATGGCGTTGCTGCCGAGGGTCCGTTCGACCGGATTATCTCCTGGGCCTCCTTTGACGAACTGCCGCGCGGTTTCGTGGATCAGCTGTCGAGCGGCGGCGTGATGATCGCACCGATCGGGCCGCCCGACGAGCCGCAGATGCTGGTGCGCCTGACCAAGACTGGCAGCCGTTTCGAGGAACAGGAAGTGGGGCTGGTGCGACTGCAGCCGATTGCCCACGGCATGGCGGAAGCGCTTTGAGATCTTCTGCTAAAACTTGCTGACAGAACCGCTGAATTAACCGGCCAGTAACGCTAATCGCGCTTAATACACTCCATAGTTTGTAACGGGTGGGTGCGGGTCGGTA
>NZ_DAMBUH010000134.1:0-212 GCF_032053605.1 Tianweitania sp. | reverse complement strand
CCTCCGGCGTGTCGCGCTTCACGAGCGACATGTTCACAACCTCTTCCACGGGAACGCAGACCGCCACGGCCGCGCCGGCGAATAGGTCGTACAGCCAGGCGCCGTCGTCCTTGCCGGCAGCACCGAGCGGTACGGTTCAGCGCAGCGCGATGGCGCCGGTGAGCATGTCCGGCGGTCAGTCCGGACGCTCCAGCCTGCCGCCTTTGTCGCCG
>NZ_DAMBUH010000133.1:5558-8075 GCF_032053605.1 Tianweitania sp. | reverse complement strand
CCGTGGCGCCGCAGCTTGCCTGGGCGTCCGACGCCACGCTGGAAGAAAAGGTCGCACAGGGCGACTGGGATGCAGCGCTCAGAATTGTCGACGCGCAGAAATCCACCAAGCAGATCGACCGCGACGTCTTGAACCGCCGCAAGGCGGTGATGCTGACCGGCAAGGCGATGACGCTGTTTGAAAGCCAGTTCGATCAGGCAAAGGCGGCGGCCATCGAGGCCAACCGTCTGCAGCCGGAGTTCGTGCCGGCAGCCGTGATTGCCGCGCGCGCTTATTTCCGTGGCGACGAGTTGCGCCGTGGCTCCAAGATCCTGGAGCATGTTTGGAAGCGCAATCCGCATCCGGAGGTGGCGCACGCCTATGTTTTCGCTCGCCCCGGCAACTCCACGCATGATCGCCTGCAACGCGCGCAGAAGCTGCAGGCGCTGCGTACCAACAATGTGGAATCATCGCTTGTGGTGGCACGTGCCGCGCTCGATGCCCGTGAGTTCCACCTGGCGCGCGAACAGGCCGAGACTGCCTTGCGGCTGGAGCCGCGCGAAAGCGTGTATCTGCTTCTTGCCGATGTCGAAGAAGCGGATGTACGCAACCAGGGCAAGATCCGCGAATATCTTTCCAAGGCTGTGCGCGCGCAGCGTGATCCCGCCTGGACGGCAGATGGCATGATCTTCGACACCTGGGCGCCGGTTTCGCCGATCAGCGGCCGCTTCGATGTGTTTGAGTGGAAGACGCCGGTTGAGCGCGCTGCACCGGTGATCGAGGATCATCGGGACTTGGCTGAACAGGAGCCTGAACAGGCCGAGATCCACCCGGCGATCGTCAGCCTGCCGGTTGCCGTTGGCGCGCCGCCGCCGACTGTGGTGGACGCCACGCAGCCTGTGGCCGAAGCTGAGATCGAGCCGTCTGTGGTTGAGGAACCCGCGCCGGTGAAAGCCGTGGTTGAAGCCGAGCCTGAGCACGAGGTGACGTCTGCAGAAGAAGCGTTTGCCGCGTCTGAAGCCGATCGCAGCATCGACGATGCGCAGCCGGTCGAGGATGACGACAAGCCGATCGCCTTGACGCGCCTGCCGGATGATCCGGGCGTCGCTGATGATGAGAAGAAAGAACCAGCACGCTTCCGCCTGTTCTGACGCTCAAGTCTCGTTAACTGTTACTGTGACTTCCGGGCCGCAGCCTGATCTTTGTTGCGAAGGGCGCATTGCCGCCCTTGCCTTGCATCCATAGGTTTAACCCACCACACAACGGGCTTCGGCTCCCAGGGGTTAAGCGGATGTTCGAACGGCTGGTTTCCTTTCTGCAAGGTCTGCCGTTTGGCGGCACGACGGAAGCGGGCGTCACGGAAGATGATCCGCGCGTCGCCGCCACCGCGCTCCTGCTTCATGTCATGGATGCCGATGGCGTGCGCAGCGAAAATGAGCACAGCCTGCTGCATCAGGCGCTGAGCAAGCGCTTCGGCTTGGAAGGCAGCGAGCTGGATGCTGTCTTGGCGGCCGGCCAGGAAGCCGAGCGCGAGGCCGTAGATCTTTATGCCTTCACCAGTGTTTTGACGCGGCGGCTCGATGAGGGGCAGCGCGCGCGTTTCATAGAGCTGATGTGGCAGATCGTTTTCGCCGATGGCGAGGTGCACGAGCTGGAAGACAACACGGTGTGGCGCGTTGCCGAGCTGATGGGCGTTGATAGCCGCACCCGCACCGAGTTGCGCACGCGTGCCGGTGGACGCACGCCGAGGCTGGACGCTCTGGCGCTTTCCCAGACGGAATAGCGCTTCGTTTGTCGCTTAAACGCGCCCGTTGAGGTGGCGCGTTTTGCGCAGTTGCGGGAAGGCCCAGGCCCAGATGCCTGCCACTGCAATGGCTCCGACGCCGCCGAACACTACGGCCGGCATCGTGCCGATCAGCGCCGCCATCGTTCCGGCGCGGAACTCTCCGAGCTCGTTGGATGCGCCGACAAAGACGTTGTTCACGGCATTGACGCGGCCGCGCACCTGGTCCGGCGTCCAAAGCTGGATCAGCGTTTCGCGAATATACACGCTGACCATGTCGGTGGCGCCAAGCAGCGCCAGAGCGAGGATCGACACCCAGGTGGTGGTGGACACGCCAAACACGATCGTTACCAGACCGAACAGAGCGACGAAGGTGAACATGATCCGGCCTGCATGGTCGCGGATCGGATGGCCGGCCAGCCAGACCGCCACCAGGATCGCGCCGACGCCGGGCGCGGCGCGCAGCAGGCCGAGACCCCAGGGTCCGAGATCCAGGATATCGCGGGCATAGACCGGCAAAAGGGCAACGGCGCCGCTGAGCAGCACGGCGAACAGATCGAGCGAGATAGCGCCGAGCACGACCTTTTCACCCCAAATGTAGCGGAAGCCGGCAAACAGCGTTTCCGTGGTCGGCTTTTCGCCCGAGATCCTCTGCGCGGGCTTGGGGATCGTGAACACCAGCACGGTTGCGGCCAGCATCAAAGCGGTGGCGGTGCCGTAGGCGATTTCGGGATTGAGGCCGTAAAGCAGGCCGC
>NZ_DAMBUH010000133.1:3242-5548 GCF_032053605.1 Tianweitania sp. | reverse complement strand
ACGATGGTTGCGGTCTGCCAGGCAGAGGAGTTCCAGGCGACAGCATTCGCGAACGTATCGGCCGGCACGAGGTTGGCGACGAGCGATGCGGAAGCCGGGCCAAAGAAGGCGCGAGCGACGCCGAACACGGCAAGCAGCGCGAAGATGCCGGCGGGGCCGGTCAGGCCATGCAAGGTGAGCAGCAACAGCGCCAGGGCGCAGGCTGCTTCTAGCAGGGCGGCCAAGCCCATCACCAGGCGGCGGCCGAAGCGATCGGCAACCGCACCAGTGACCAGCACCAGCAGCAGTGAGGGCAGGAACTGGATAATGCCGACGAGGCCGAGATCGAAGGGATCGCGCGTCAGATCATAGATCTGCCAGCCGACCGAAACCGACACGATCTGCGTTGCGAAGGTGGTGAGAAAGCGCGCCGCCCAATAGCGGAGAAAGGCGCCATGATGAAACGCAGCAAAGCGCGCTTTCGGTGCGGTCTGATCAATCTGCATGGGGAACGGCTCGCAAGGACGGCGCGCGGAGACTGCGCAAGCAAAGCCCTTAAAGCCATCTTTGCAAATGGGAAAGACAATTTGCCGCGCAGGTCTCTTAGCTTGGCCGATCTGGAAAAACAGCTGGCTTAAAGCTGGACCAGCGAAGCGCTTCTTTCGTGAATGGAAGCCCTTTATAGAACGGTGTGAAGCGTTGAACGGTGGTGCTCATGCAAACCAGAGCGGACGTGCTCCAGAAACTGCGATCCGGTGAATCAGGCGACATCCTGATCGTCGGCGGCGGCATCAATGGCGTCGGCGTTTTGCGCGATCTGGCGGCGCAGGGCGTGGCGGCAACCCTCGTGGATATGGCCGACTTTTCCAGCGGAACGAGTGCAGCACCTTCGCGGCTGATCCATGGCGGCATCCGCTATCTGGAACAGGGTGAGTTCAAGCTGGTACGCGAATCAGTGGAAGAGCGTGACCGCCTGCTGCTCAACGCGCCGCATCAGGTGAAGCCGCTGAAAGTCTGGGTGCCGGCGCTGTCCTGGGCAGGCGGCACGGTTCAGGCAGCGTTGCGCTTCATGCGGCTGGTGAAGGATCTCGGGCCGAAAGGCGCGCTCATCCTGAAATTCGGGCTGGCCTTCTTCGACAGCTTTTCCTGGCAACACCGCTCTATGCCCAAGCACCGGCTGATCCGGCGCGAGGAGGCGCTGAGAACGATGCCGGGCCTGACCGGAGACACCCGCATCGTCGCCGAATATTACGACGCCAAGATCGAGAGCCCGGAACGGCTGACGCTGGAACTGGTCGCCGACGCGGAGAAAGATTGCGCCGGTTCGATCGGCATCAACTACATGAAGCTCGATGGCTTCGCCGATGGCGAGGCGGTGCTGCGCGATGTGGTGGACGGCAGCACGATCAAGCGCCGGTTCCGGCTGATCGTGAACTGCGCCGGCGCCTGGATTGACAGCGTCGATGCCAATCTCGGCATCAATGAAGGGCTGGTCGGCGGCACGCGCGGCTCGCACCTCGTTTTGGCGCGGCCGGATCTCGCGGAATCGCTCGGCGAAACCATGCTCTATTTCGAAACGCCGGATCACCGCGCTTGTTTGATCTATGCGCTGGACGCCGGCCATGTGCTGCTCGGCACGACCGATCTGCGCACCGAAAAACCGGATGATCGCGACACGACGGATGCCGAGATCGACTACCTGTTCGATGTGTTGCGCTCCGTGATGCCGGAGTCGAACTGCAAGCGCGAGGACATCACATTCGCCTATGCCGGCGTGCGGCCGCTCCCGCATACATCCGGCGGAGCCTCGGGCGCGATCAGCCGCGATCATGTGCTCAAGGTCTATGAACCGGCAGGAGACCGTGAAGCGCCGGTACTGACGCTGATCGGCGGCAAGTGGACGACCTATCGCGCTTGCGCCGAGCAGATCGCCGATGCCGTGCTGACGCGGCTGAAGCTGCCGCGCAAGATCAAGACGGAGTCGATCGCCATCGGCGGCGGCGTCGGTTATCCGCGTGACGCCAAGGGCATTGCCTTGCTCCATGCCGGTATCGCGCAAAGCAGCGGCGTGTCGCGTGAGCGCGCTGCCGTGCTGGTGGAACGCTATGGCACGACGGCCAAGACGGTCGCTGCCTGGCTGAAGGCGGAAGGCGATACGCCGCTGGTTCATGCGCCGCTTTATTCCCGCGAGGAAATCGCCTGGATTGCCGAAAACGAGCGCGTCGTGCGACTCGAAGATGTGATTCTGCGGCGCTCCCTTATGGGTTTCGAAGGCTTGGCCGGCGAAGCCACGGTGCGGGAAGTGGCGGGGGTGCTTGAACACGAGC
>NZ_DAMBUH010000133.1:0-3228 GCF_032053605.1 Tianweitania sp. | reverse complement strand
GGGATGCGGCGCTCCGCGAGGCGGAGATTGCATCCACCGTGCAGCTGCTGCACACCCGCCACCGCACGCCGGCTCGCGCCGACGTGCCACCGATACCTGCATAGCATTCTGGAGTTTGTTGATGTCGCGCCCGCTCGAAGGTCTCAAGGTTCTCGAACTCGCCCGAATCTTGGCCGGTCCCTGGGCTGGTCAAACCCTGGCCGATCTCGGCGCCGATGTCGTGAAGGTGGAAAGCCCGGAAGGCGACGACACCCGCACCTGGGGCCCGCCCTTCGTGGAAGCCGCGGATGGCGGCAACCTTTCGGCCGCTTATTTCCATGCCTGCAACCGCGGCAAGCGCTCGATCACGGCCGATTTCACGACGCCGGAAGGCCAGGCGCTGGTGCGCGATCTCGCGGCTTCGGCCGATGTGGTGATCGAGAACTTCAAGGTTGGCGGCTTGAAGAAGTACGGCCTGGATCATGCCAGCCTTAAACAGATCAATCCGCGCCTCATCTACTGCTCCATCACCGGCTTCGGCCAGGACGGGCCTTATGCAAGTCGCGCCGGCTATGACTTCCTGATCCAGGGCATGGCAGGCGCGATGTCGATTACCGGCGACCCGGAAGGACAGCCGACCAAGACGGGCTATGCCATGGCCGACCTGTTTTCCGGCCTTTATGCGACGATCGGAATCCTCGCGTCCTTGCGCAAGCGCGATGAGACTGGTGAGGGCGCTTATATCGATTGCGCCTTGATGGACTCCCAGGTTGCGGTGCTGGCGAACCAGGCGATGAACTATCTGGTTTCCGGCAAGTCGCCGCAGCGGCTCGGCAACGCCCATCCCAACATCACTCCCTATGAAGTGTTTCCGGTGGCTGACGGCCACGTCATCATCGCGGTTGGCAATGACGGACAGTTCCGCCGGCTGTGCGGGGCAATCAACCGGCCAGATCTGGCTGAAGCGGTGGAGTACCAGACCAATGCGCTGCGGGTGAAGAACCGGGGCGAGCTGGTGCCGGCGCTGACGGCTGCGACGCTGAAGTTCGATCGCGCAACCTTGCTGAAGCTTCTGGAAGACGCCACCGTGCCGGGCGGGCCGATTAACACGATCGGCGACGTGTTCGATGATCCCCAGGTTCAGCATCGCGGGATGCGGCTCGATCTGCCGAGTGAAGCGGCGGCGGCAGGTAGCATCCCAGGCGTGCGAACGCCGTTGCTGATCAACGGCCAGCCCATGGCCGATTCCCGGCCGAGCCCGCGCCTTGGCGAACATGCAGCGGAGGTTGCCGGCGATCCCCTTTGGACGCGGCCGGCGGCGGGCTGAGACCCGCTCGGCCACGCATGGCTTTTTGTTGTTTCAGCCTAGGCAGGCTCCCGGCAGCAGCGTAATCAAGAGTTGAGCAGGTGCGGGAGGAACCCGGCACCGTCTTTATTATCCCAGGGGAGGACACCATGGACCGTCGTTCGTTTTTCCGCAAAGCCGGCAGCGCAGGTGCTGCGGCCGCAACCGCATCCGTGCTGGCCGCGCCGGCCATCGCACAGTCGATGCCGAAGGTGAGCTGGCGTCTGACGTCGGCCTATCCGAAGAGCCTGGATACGCTGTTCGGCATCAGCACGGATGTGTCGAAGCGCGTTTCGGAACTCACGGACGGCAACTTCACCATTCAGCCCTTCGCCGCAGGTGAAATCGTGCCGGCATTGCAGGCAACCGACGCGGTGACGGCCGGCACCGTCGAGTGCTCGCACACGCTGTCGTCGTTCTCGATCGGCAAGGACCCGACCTTCGCTTTCGACACCTCGCTGCCCTTCGGCCTCAACACCCGCCAGCATATCAGCTGGTTGTATTATGGCGGTGGCCGTGAGCTCGTGAACGAGTTCATGAAGGACTACAACATCCATGCCATTCCTTCGGGCAATACCGGCGCGCAGATGGGCGGCTGGTATCGCAAGGAAATCAAGTCGCTTAAAGACCTGAAGGGTCTCAAGATGCGCATTGCAGGCCTTGGCGGCACGATCCTGTCGCGCCTCGGCGTGGTGCCTCAGGTCATCGGCGGCGGCGACATCTACCCGTCGCTGGAACGCGGCACGATCGACGCGGCGGAGTTCTCCGGTCCGTATGATGACGAAAAGCTCGGCCTACAGAAGGTCGCGCCGTTCTATTATTATCCGGGCTGGTGGGAAGGCACGGCCAACGTCATGCTGGCCGTCAACCTCACCAAGTGGAACGAGCTACCGAAGTCGTATCAGGCTGCACTCGAAGTGGCGGGATCGGAAGCCATGTCGCACTGCCTTGCAAAGTACGACGCCAACAATCCCGATGCGCTGTATCGTTTGGTGGGTTCGGGCGCCCAGCTGCGCCCCTTCCCGCAGGACGTGCTGAAGGCCGCGTTGGAAGAGTCGCGCAAGCTTTACGCCGAGTACGCCGCGAGCAATCCGAAGTTCAAGAAGTTCTACGACAACTGGCTGCCTTACTCGCAGAAGCAGGGCGTCTGGGCGCGTGTCGCGGAAATTCCGTTTGACACCTTCGCCTCCTCGCAGGCCCAGGCGCAGCAGCCGGCCAAGTAAGACGATCCGGGATGCCGCACCGTTGCGGCGTCCCGCTTCCATAAACGTGTTGCGCTTGCCTTGTTCGTCCGAAGCGCAATCGCTTTCTTCTGTTGAACGATCCCTGCAGCAGAAGACTCTTCTGCTGCGTGGCCGCCCAGCCGCATCAAAAGAAAGTCTTTCCGGCTTGCATCGGGATAGGATGCACAAGAAGCTCGTTTTGAACGAGCGGACTCAGGCAAGGGTGGAGCGCATGGGTATTCTCAGGATCAAGATGCCGGATATCGGCGAGGGGATCGCGGAAGCGGAACTCGTCGAATGGCATGTCGCGGTGGGCGACCCCGTGCAGGAGGACCAGGTCATCGCGTCCGTGATGACGGACAAGGCGACGGTGGAAATTCCATCCAGCGTGCATGGCACGGTGGTGTCGCTCGGCGGCGAAGTCGGCTCCAAGATCGCGATCGGCAGCGAACTGGTCCGCATGGAAGTGTCCGGCGCTGGCAACATTTCGGAAGAAGACGCCACGCCCGAGCCTGTTGCTTCCGAGCCGGTCGGCGCGCATGCCGCATCGCCAGCACTTGAAGCACCGATGCCGGACCCGAAGGCTGAGCCTGTTCCGGAAGCGGCAGTAAAGCCAGCGCCGGCGCCTGCTGCGAAGCCGGCTCCAACGGCCTCGACGGGGAGTGCATCCGCGCCGCGCGC
>NZ_DAMBUH010000132.1:0-8280 GCF_032053605.1 Tianweitania sp. | reverse complement strand
CACCGTCGCCGGCCATCAGCACGGGCACGCGGTGCAATCGGCTCCAGGCGAGCGCGCGCAGGGCCGTCAACTGCGCATAGCCATAGATGAGCACGGCCATCGGTTCGAACTCTCGCAGTGCGGCGGCGATGCTGGGATTGTTCACGCTTCGAAACGAGACCTGGTCGATCCCATCTGCTTCATCGAGAAAGGCATGGTCGTAGCCTTCGAGCAGGTTGCCGTCCCAGGCATAAGCGGTGTTCATTTCGGCATCGAAGGTACGATCGACGCCAATGCGGGTGGCAAAGAAGACCTTGAGCGTGATGTCTGAGCGGGCGGCAAGCGCGCGGTACAGCGGCACGAAATGCTGGATCGGATGCGACACGACGATGGCGAGCCGCTGCCGGGTCATGCGCAGAGATCTTCCAGCAAAGTGCGGTTGCGCGAAACCGCGTCGCTGGTCGCAACGCTGGCTTCAGCTTGGCTCCGGGCACCGTCTTTCCACACAGCGCGGGCGGTTTCATCCATGGCCGCAAAGCTGTCGATGGCGGCGGCGAAGGCCTCGGGGCCATCGATCGGCAGATCCCAGCCGGCATGAGCGGCGGACAGATCGCGCCAGGGCGTGCGGTCGGAAATCAGGGCCGGCACGCCGCAAGACAAAGCCTCGAAGATCGCATGACCGAAGTTTTCGCCCGCAGTCGGGAGGAAAAGGAGGTCGACCTTGGAAAGGATCGCGGGAAGTTCGGCGTTTGGATAAGCGCCATGATGGGTCACGCCGACATGGGGAGGCAACTCGGCGGCCATCATCAGGCACATCTGCCAGTAATCCTCGTCCTCGATGGGGCCGTGAATGTTGAACTGCACCGGCGTTCGGACGTCCTGCAGAACGCGCAGGGCAAAGGCGAGGTTCTTGATCGACGTGATGCGGCCGAGAAAGGCGAGGCGCAGCGTGGGACTTGGCTGATGCGGCATGGGCTGCAGCAGGGGTCGGATATTCGGCGCGAGAGCGATCCTGTCGTGGCGCGGGAGCGCTGCCTGAATGACCTGCGCTTCCGCTTCGCTGGTTGCGTGCAGCGTCACGCCTTCGGTAAGCCGCAGTGCCTCGACGAGCGACAGATAGGTCCGCTTGCGCGTCGGCTTAAGACGCAAGGCGGGCGGATTGAACTCGCCGCGCGGCGAAAGGAGGACAGGCACGTCGGCCAAGCGGCCAAAGCGCCGTGCGAGCAGAACGGGAAGCGTGAACTCGCGGTCGAAGAAGCCATTGAGCCAGAGGACATCCGGTGAAAGTCGGCGGATTTCGCGCAGCAGACCCCGCGGCGCGAGCCTGCCCGGTTGAAGGTAAGTGACGTCGAATCCTGATGCCGGTTGCCCGAGCGGAGCCGCTACTTTGCCGTTGAAGGGGCGGTCGCGCGCAAGGAGGTGGAAGTCGAACTGGTCGGACAGCGCCTGTACCAGCGCGCGAAAACTCTGATTTGGACCCGACGCATCATTGCCCGGCCAGTAAGCACCGATCAGTGACACGACACGCGGTTTTTGCCTCATCAAACGCCCTTCCAGTCCGCGACAGACTCGCTTGGAATAGCGACCACTTCCCACGCATGGCCGATGCGGCGCAACTCTCCGGCTGGCTCGATCCGCTGTTCCGCCGGAAAGAGCCGGTAGCGGTGGGCATGGAGGAGTTCGGTACAGGCGCCGCTGTTTTCGCTGGGCACTTCCATGATGAGGATGGGACGCTTGGTGGCGAGGAGATCCGCACCGCCGCGCAGGATCCAGGCTTCCGCCCCTTCCGCATCGCATTTGATGAGGTCGGGCGAGGGCTGATGTTCGCACAGCCAATCGAGCGTCAGCGTAATCACCGGATAGGTCGTGCGCACACCACCCATTTGCGAGCCGTGATCGGCCCCGCGCAAACTGTTGGCAGCACGTCCGCGAATGGCGATCTGGAGGTCGGCAAGTCCGACCTGATCCGACAGGGCGGCTGGGATGATAGTCACTGGCAGATCGGGATTGACGGCCTGCGTTCGATGCAGCAGAAGCTGGTTGAACGGATCGGGTTCGATGGCGACGACCTTGCCCGCGCCGACCGCATGCGCCGCCGGAAAGGTGAAGGCGCCCATATTCGCGCCGATGTCCCACACCACCATGCCCGGTCGCACGAAGCGGCGGACATAGGAAAGCAGGGTCGGCTCGAAGCGCTCCATTCTGAAATCGAGCGCGCGCAGCCGGTTGGCCGGCGACAGGAAGATGGGTCGGCGGCCGAAATCGGCAGGAAGCCGGCGGCGCACGACGAGGTTGCGCACAGCGCGCTCGGCCAGCCTGCGCATTGGATTGACGGAGGTCTGGGAGGGTCCCGCAACGCTCACAGGCGGTAGCCCCAACGATCGTTGAGATGCATCTTGAAGGCATCGAGTCCGTGATCGGCGATGTAACGACGCGCCTCGTCGATCTTGGCGTCCACCAGCATCCAGTTCCACCAGCCCTGCAGGAAGTGAAACAGGAAGCCTTGGCGGCCGTCTAGGAAACCGAGCAGGATGAAGTAGCGGAACAGGAAGTAGAGCGTGCCGCGCAGATACAGCGGCATGTGCGCAAAGAGGTGGACCTTGAGGAGCCGCTTCAGCCTGGCCTGGCCACTTTGGCCGCTTTCCAGTGCCTGATCCCTGGCGAAGAGCTGCTGTTCCTGCGCGACGAAGTCGATCATCTGGCGCGTGGCATAGCTGTTGTGCTTGTCGGTCCACCAGGAAATATCGTGGATGTTCTCGTCCACGAAGTCATGCGCGAAGGTGACCGAGCGGCCGTGCTTCAGAACGACATGCTCGTCCATCCAGCGGCTTTCGATGCGTCCCGCTCCGTGACGCCAAAGACGCAGCAGGATCGTCGGATAAAAGCCGCCGAAGCGGATCCAGCGGCCTCGAAAGATCACCTTGCGCCGGAAGCTGACGCCAGTCACTTCGGTTGGAAGGCCGGCGAGCCGGCTGCGGATTTCGTCGATCAAAGCGGGTTCAAGATACTCATCGGCGTCGAGGCGCAGCACCCACTCCGTTTCGATGCCGGCGTGATCCATTGCCCACTGGAACTGGTCGGCATAGTTCAGCCAGCGGCGTTGCAGGACCTCGGCGCCGCAGGTTTGCGCGATCGAAACCGTGTCATCCGTCGAGAAACTATCGACCACCACCATCCGCTGCACCAAGGGGCGGATGCGCTCAAGGCATCGGCGGATGTGCAGCGCTTCGTTGAAGGTCAGGATCACCACGGTGATCGGCAGCGGGCTGCTCATGCCGCCAGTGCCTTCTTCTCACCGGCAAAGGCATGCAGCACCTGTTTCGCCCACAGGCGCGAGGTCAGGCGGTGGTTGCTTTCGCGATGGCCTGAAAGCAGGCTGGCCATGGGAACGCTGAAGCCTGTTTTCGGCCGTTGAAGCACGGACGGCGGAAGCGGCTTCGAGGGGGCGGATGCGAGCAGCGCCTTGCCGCCCTTGTTCTTCATGATGCCCGCCAAATGTGGCGCGACGGTTTGCAGGAGATGGAAATCCACCAGCGGCGTACGGATCTCGACGCCATGTACCATCCCGGCCCAATCGGCGTCGCGCAGAAGCTGGTTGCGCAGATAGTTGCCGCTTTCCAGCGCCGCCACACGCAGCAGCGGATCGTGAGGGAATGGTTTGAGGGTGCCGGCGATCAGGCCGAGCGGATCGAGCCGCTCCAGCCCTTCGCGCGCTATGTCCGGTCCAAGCAGATCAGACAACTCATGAGGCAGAAACAAGCCGCGTCGCAGAAGATAAGCGCCGGGATAGGTGCCGCCGAGTTCAAAGGCCGCAAGCGCTTTGGGGTTGCTTTGGTACAGGCCAGGCAGAAGGGTTGAACCGATCCGGCGAACTGCCGTCCCGAGCCCGGGCATGCCTGAAGCCAAGGCGGTTGCGCGCACCATGGCCGGAATCGAGCGGAAGGTTGAATAGCCCCCAAGCAGTTCGTCGCCACCAATTCCAGAAAGCGCCACCTTCAGCTTAAGCGTCTGTGCGGCCTGCGCCACGAACCAGGTGTTGATCCCGTCGATCGTCGGCTGGTCCATGTCGCGGAGAATGGCCGGCAAGCTTGCAGCCAGATCTTCGCGGCCGATGCGGTGAATGTGGTGGTCGGCCTTGTAGTGGGCGGCGATGTCACGCGCGAAGGGCACCTCATCAGCTTGCGTGCCGGCGAGGTCATCGAAAGCAAGCGTAATCGCCTTGATCGGACGCCCGCCAAGATGATCGCGCATCAGGCCAAGAACCGCACCGGAATCGACACCGCCTGACAGGAAGAGCCCGACCTCGACGTCGGCCTCCAGGTGTCGGCCGACGCTCTCGCGTAGAGCTTGGCGACAGACTTCGGATCCTGATGCACTCTGCTGTTGCGCTACAGCGAACTGCTCAGCGATCGAAGCAAAGCGCACCGGCGCGCCCACGTGCCCGGTACGCACCGTCACATGATGCCCCGCAGGCAAGACCTGGATGGCGCGGTGGAGCGTGAACGGTTCCGGCACGTGGCCGAAGAGAGCGAAGCCGACGAGCCCGGCGGGATCGATCGTGTCACGGATCGCTCCCCCCGCAAGCAGAGCCTTTACCTGCGAAGCAAAGCACAGCACCTTGCCGTCATCGCTGAGATAAAGCGGCTTGATCCCATAGGGATCGCGCGCCAGGAACAGGCTGCGTTCGACGCTGTCATAGATCGCGAAGGCAAACATGCCCTGCAACCTGTTGCAGGCCTCGGCACCCTCCGCCGCAAACAGGTTCAGGATGACTTCCGTGTCGGAACCGGTGCGAAAGCGGTAGCCGCGCTGTTCCAGGTCCGTGCGGAGTTCGCGGTGATTGTAGATTTCGCCGTTGAAGCTGATGACGAAGCGCCCAGACGCGTCGAGCATCGGCTGAGCCCCTCCGGAGCCCGGTGCAATAACGGAAAGGCGCCGGTGCCCAAGCCGAACATGACCATCGGAGCTCGACCAGACACCCGAGCCGTCCGGACCTCTCTGATCCAGATTGTCACAGATGCGCCGCAGCTCTTCTCTGGCAGAAGACGGCGGGCCACCAGCATAACCAAAGATTCCCGCGACACCACACATGGTGATGCAACTCCAACACTCAATCCCCTCTGCGCTTTGAACTCAGAATACCTTGGAAGGCAAGAAGATAATGAGGTACAAGTCGCCATCCTGAT
Source organism: Tianweitania sp. (assembly GCF_032053605.1). Lineage (NCBI taxonomy): Bacteria > Pseudomonadati > Pseudomonadota > Alphaproteobacteria > Hyphomicrobiales > Phyllobacteriaceae > Tianweitania > Tianweitania sp. The sequence continues at coordinate 3,115 of NZ_DAMBUH010000132.1, read as the reverse complement.
TGCATCATCTAAGATTTGCTGTACGGTCCGTGTACGATCCGTAAGATGATCGTTGCTGCAGCGAGAGCCTGTCTTGGTATCGGCAGCGTGTACATGTGTTTTCCGCGGGGGCGGATATGGGGTTCTTGAGTTCGAGAGTGCCGGTCACGGCAATGACCGGCCGTTTGATCGCACGCCGCCGAGTTGGCTCGGCGGATCATCAGGCGCGGTGACGCAATGCTTGATCGGGCCGAGGGCGACCAGCCGTTGGGACGTGCCGAACTGCGCCCGCATGTTCGCGTTCTTGCAACCGCCGATCATGCCGCACAGGATCATCTCCTTTATTCGACACCGCCCGATCAGCCGGCCGGTGTCGATCTTCGCCGCTTGTGGTCGCGCCTTCTTCACTACCGCCGCCTGATCGCAGCTTTTCTGGCTGTCGGTCTGCTTGTCGGCTTCGCGCTCTTTCTTGCCCAAACGCCACTCTACCGCGCCACGATGCGGATCGAGATTTCGGCGCCGGAAGCGCGTGTCGTGCGCGACCTCGAAGTCGTCAGCGCCACGATCGACCCGCGTAGTTTCCAGTCTGCGATCGAAACCTTGAAAAGCCGCAGCGTCGTTCAAGACGCGGTGGCGGCACTTGATCTGGGCAATCACGCCGACTTCCTGTTTCCGCAAGCCCGGTTTTCGTTGAGGAGCGTGTTCGGACCGTCACCTGAAGTCCGCTTGAAGGAAGTGGATGAAAAGCAACGACAGCGCATGGCCATTGCGCGCGTGCAAGCGCAGCTCAGCGTCGGCCTGCTCCGCAACACGAGCATTCTGTCACTCGGCTACCAGGATGCCGACCCAAGCACGGCGGAAGCGATCGTCAGGCAGATCGCGGCCAGCTACCTCGAACAGCGCGCCGAACAAACCAGCCGCACCTCGCTTCTTGCGCGCCAATTCGTGGAAGGACAGGTGGCTGATGTGAAGGAAGAGCTTCAGCGCTCCGAAGCCGAACTCGTGGATTATGCCAGCGAGCAGGGCATCATGGCGGTCACAAAAGGCGAGGAGTCGCTGATCGAGCAGAAGATCCGCGCGCTCAACGACGGGCTCGCCGCCGCGATCAACGAGCGGCTTGCCGCCGAAAGCCGGGTGCAGCTGATCGATGCCGGACACGGCGGCCAACTCCAGGACGTGCTTGGCAACGAAGCCATTCTAGGCGTCCGCAGTCGCATTGCCGATCTGCGCGCCGAATATCAGGAAAAGCTCGATACGTTCAAACCGGACTACCCGCAAATGCGGAAGCTGCGGGCGCAGGTGGGCGAACTCGAAAAGCAGCGCTCCGACCTCACCGATGCGGTCATCCTGTCCCTGCGAGCCCGCCACAATGAGGCAGTGCGGCGGGAAAACCAACTGAGCGCCAAGCTGGCGGAGCTTGAAGGTGAGCTTGCCGTTTATGCCGACAAAAGCATCCGCTACACGATCCTGAAGCGCGAGGTGGATTCGCAACGCGCCCAGCACGATAGTCTTGTCACCAAGCTCAACGATCTCGGTGTTGGCGCCGAGCTAAAGGCGCAGAACGCAGCCGTGATCGATGACGCCTTGGCTCAGGCGGAGCCTGTCACGCCGCGTTTGTCGCGTAGTCTGTCCATTTGCCTGCTGATAGCGGCCGGCATGGCGGGCTTTGCGATCATGATCCTCGAACGCCTCAACAATGCTTTCCGCACGCCGCGTGACGTTGAAACACAGCTGAGACTGCCGGTACTCAGCGCCTTGCCGAACACAAACAAGGCGGCGATCGAGGTGGACCTTGCTAACAACCAGTCGCCGCTGGGTGAAGCCTACCGCTCACTGCGCACCGCCCTGCAGTTTGCCGATGATCAGGGCCTGCCACGCGCGCTGCTTGTGACCAGCACGGAGGCCGGTGAGGGCAAGACCACGACCGCGCACAAGATTGCCGTGGATTTCGCCGCACTCGGTCATCGCGTTCTGCTGGTGGATGCCGATCTGCGCCGGCCGACCCTGCACCGCAGGCTGAGGTTGCCCAATCAGATCGGCTTGAGCGACATTTTGGCCAAGCGCGTAACGCGCGAAAGCTTCGGGCGCATGTTCTATGTCGCCGCTCCCAACCTGAACGTGCTGACATCAGGCCCGACCGTTGCCAATCCCGTGGATCTCCTGTCGTCGCCGCGCAGCCGCGTTCTGCTCGATGCGTTCCTGCGCCGTTATGATCTCGTGGTGATCGATGGGCCGCCGGTCACCGGCCTGTCCGATGCGCCGATCCTGTCGCGCCTGGCCGACGATACACTGATGGTGGTGTCCGCGCGCCAGGTCAGCCGCCAAAGCGCCTGGCTTGCCTTGTCGCGACTGCGTGCGGCGGGCGGCAATGTGGTTGGTGTCGCGATGACCAAGTTCCGGCCCGAAGATGTCGAGGACTTCTATTCGTACCGCTACGAAACGGCGGCCAAGCGCAGCGCTGGATCGACGCGATTGCCGGCTCGTGCGCCGGTGGAATGGGATTATTTTGGCGAAGCCCGAATGGCCAAGCCCGGCGTGATTGGTTTGAAGGACGCCCTGAGCGACCTGACGAGTGGCTGGATCGCGCGCATCAAAAGGCAGCGTCTTCAGGCGCTCCTCACGAGCCGCATCCTAGGCCGCAGCCACCGTAAAACATATGGCTCGTGGAGCGTTCGCCGCTAGAACAAGCGGCCCTGGCCTTCAGGAGGCAAGGTGGCCTTCTTCGCGCTTTTCGGCTTGAGCGGTGCTTCGCCGGAAGCTTGCGCTGCGATGCGGCCATCGGCGAATTCGAGGCTTAGCCGTTCGCCCGGGGACACGGACCCAGCCGCCGTGACAGGCTTGCCTTCCGTATCATGAACGACGGCGAAACCGCGCTTGAGCACCGCTTTGTAAGACAGCGAACCCAGCATGCGCTCGGATTGCGCCAGAACCGTGCGGTGGGCGGAAAGACGCGAGTCGAGCGCGCGATCGCGGCGCGCTTCCAAGGCGGCGTAAAGCGCTGTCATCCCGCTCAAGCGCTCGGCGAGGGCGGCCGGGCGTATGCGGCGCGTGACGCGCTCAAACAGCGCTCGATCATGATCGAGCTTGCGCTTGAGGAGTCGCGCCAAACGGTCCGGCGCAGGCAAACGCGCGGCAG
>NZ_DAMBUH010000131.1:7396-8498 GCF_032053605.1 Tianweitania sp. | reverse complement strand
GCCGACCGGCGCGATCGCCGAACCTGCTGCCCAGCCGGACCCCATGCTGACCTTCGAGGATCTGCTTGAGGACGAAATGAATTCAGCGACCGAGGCTGCACCTGCCAGCCCGCTGCCGTCCATCATTTCCGACCGAACCGGCCGACAGGTTGCCGCCGCTTTTGGAGAATTGTCGGAAGCGTTTGCCGCCACGCGACAGAAGAGCTTCGACGAAATGGCGGAAGCCATGCTGCGTCCGATGCTGACGGATTGGCTCGACAACAATCTGCCCACGCTGGTGGAACGCCTTGTACGCGAAGAGATCGAGCGGATCGCCAGGGGTCCGGCGCGCTGACGCAACAGGCGGTCGAAAACGCCACCATTGGTTGACTCGGCTGAAGGCTTGGCGTTTTAACCGACGCCAAGATCAGCGGCCGTCGGGCGCGCTGCGTTGATTCAGCAGGTTCGGTATCCCATGCTAGAGAAAACCTACGACTCGAAGTCCGTCGAGCCGCGCATCGCGAAACTTTGGCAGGAAGCGGATGCGTTCCGCGCCGGTGCGGGGTCAGCTGAAGGCGCCGAGCCTTTCACTATCGTCATTCCACCGCCGAATGTCACCGGCTCGCTCCATATGGGGCACGCGCTCAACAATACGCTGCAGGACATCATGGTCCGCTTCGAGCGCATGCGCGGCAAGAACGTGCTGTGGCAGCCGGGCATGGATCATGCGGGCATCGCGACGCAAATGGTGGTCGAGCGCAAGCTGGTCGCCGAGGGACAGCCGAGCCGTCGTGAGCTTGGTCGCGAAGCCTTCATCGACAAGGTCTGGGAATGGAAGGATGAGTCCGGCGGGCTGATCTTCAACCAGCTTCGCCGTCTGGGCGCTTCCTGCGACTGGTCGCGCGAGCGCTTTACCATGGATGAAGGCCTGTCGCGCGCCGTCGTTGAAGTGTTCGTCTCGCTCTACAAGGACAACTTGATCTATCGCGGCAAGCGGCTGGTCAACTGGGACCCGAAGTTCGAAACCGCGATCTCCGACCTTGAGGTGGAGAACCGCGAGGCCGAAGGCCATATGTGGCACTTCAAGTACCCGCTGGCTGGCGGCGAGACCTACACTTATGTC
>NZ_DAMBUH010000131.1:0-7386 GCF_032053605.1 Tianweitania sp. | reverse complement strand
GCGACCACGCGTCCGGAAACCATGCTGGGCGATGGCGCGGTGGCCGTGCATCCTTCGGATGAGCGCTATGCGTCGATCGTCGGCAAGCTGTGCGAAATCCCGGTCGGCCCGAAGGAATATCGCCGTCTGATCCCGATCATCGCCGACGAATATCCCGATCCGACCTTCGGTTCGGGCGCGGTGAAGATCACCGGCGCGCACGACTTCAACGATTATCAGGTCGCCAAGCGCAACGACATCCCGCTGTATCGTCTGATGGACGGCCAGGCGCAGATGCGCGCGGACGGCGAGGATTATGCGCGCGAATCGCAGAGGGCGATGAAGATCGCGCGTTCCGGCGAGCTGCCGAGCGAGTCTGATGTCGACGGCATCAACCTCGTGCCGGAAGAGTATCGCGGGCTCGATCGTTATGAAGCGCGCAAGCGCATCGTCGATGCCATCAATGCAGATGGTTTGGCGGTGACGCGGCTCGATGAGGAAGGCAATGCCGTTCCTTATGTCGAGTCCAAGAAGATCATGCAGCCGTTTGGTGACCGCTCCGGCGTCGTGATCGAGCCGATGCTGACCGACCAGTGGTTCGCCGACGCCAAGACCCTGGCGGAACCGGCGATCGCGTCGGTGCGCGAGGGCCGTACCAACTTCGTGCCGAAGAACTGGGAAAAGACCTATTTTGACTGGATGGAGAACATTCAGCCCTGGTGCATCTCGCGCCAGCTGTGGTGGGGTCACCAGATCCCGGCCTGGTATGGTCCCGATGGCACGGTGTTTGTCGAGAAGGATGAGGAAGCCGCGCTCGATGCGGCGGTTCAGCACTACCTGGCGCATGAAGGTCCGTGGAAGGCCTGGGTGCAGGAGCGGCTGGAGAATGCGGAGCCGGGCTCGATCCTGACCCGCGACGAGGACGTGCTCGATACCTGGTTCTCGTCGGCCCTTTGGCCGTTCTCCACGCTTGGCTGGCCGGACGATACGCCGGAACTCGCCAAGCACTACCAGACTGACGTTCTGGTGACCGGCTTTGACATCATTTTCTTCTGGGTTGCCAGAATGATGATGATGGGTCTTCACTTCATGGATGAAGAGCCGTTCCACACGGTCTACGTGCATGCGCTGGTTCGCGACAAGAACGGCGCGAAGATGTCGAAGTCCAAGGGCAACGTCATTGATCCGCTGGAGCTGATCGACGAATACGGTGCCGACGCGTTGCGCTTTACGCTGGCGATCATGGCCGCGCAGGGACGCGACGTGAAGCTCGATCCCGCGCGTATCGCCGGCTACCGCAACTTCGGCACCAAGTTGTGGAACGCGACGCGCTTCGCCGACATGAACGGCGCCAAGCGCAATGACGCATTCTGGCTGGCCGACGCCAAGCTTCCGGTCAATCGCTGGATCCTGACCGAGCTGACCCGCACGTCGCGCGAGATCACCGATGCGATCGAAACCTACCGCTTCAACGAGGCGGCCGGTTCGGCTTATCGCTTTGTGTGGAATCAGTTCTGCGACTGGTATCTCGAACTCTTGAAGCCGGTCTTCATGGGTGAAGACGAAGCGGCCAAGGCGGAAAGCCAGGCTGTCGCGGCCTTCGTGCTGGACGAGATCTACAAGCTGCTGCATCCGTTTATGCCGTTTATGACGGAAGAGCTGTGGGCGCATACGGCGCGTGAGACGGAGCGTTCGACGCTGCTTTGCCACGCCGAATGGCCGGCACCATCCTTCGAGGATGCGGACGCTGCCGCCGACGTGAACTGGCTGATCGATCTGGTGAGCGGCATCCGTTCGGTACGCTCCGAGATGAACGTGCCGGCCGGCGCGGTCGCGCCGATCGTCGTGGTGGATGCTTCGGCTGAAACCAAGGCGCGTTTTGCCCGGCATGAGAGTGCGGTGAAGCGGCTGGCTCGCGTCAGTGAGTTCGCTTTTGCCGACACCGCGCCCGGGCAATCCGCGCAGCTGGTGCTGGGCGAAGCCACGATCTGCTTGCCGCTCGGCAGCCTGATCGATGTTGGTGCCGAAACCGCTCGCCTCACCAAGGAGATCGGCAAGGCTACCGCAGAGATCGAGCGCATCGACAAGAAGCTGTCCAACGAGAAGTTCGTCGCCAATGCGCGCGAAGATGTCGTGGAAGCCGAGCGCGAAAAGAAGGCGACCCTGACACAGGACGTGGAAAAGTTGACCGCGGCCCTTCAAAGGGTCCAAAACACCTGAGCCGCATGATGAAGTTGCGGGCATTGGGCACGCGACTTCATCAAATCGCCCTTAAGTCATGCGAGCGCCCTTCAGACCTCGGAGGCGGGGTCGCTAAAAAGACGGACCTAGACCATGCCTGCTTATCGCTCCCGCACCACCACTCACGGCCGCAACATGGCCGGCGCTCGCGGCCTTTGGCGCGCGACGGGCATGAAGGACAGCGATTTCGGCAAGCCCATTATTGCGGTGGTCAACTCGTTCACGCAGTTCGTGCCGGGCCACGTCCACCTCAAGGATCTCGGCCAGCTCGTTGCCCGCGAGATTGAAGCGGCCGGTGGTGTCGCCAAGGAGTTCAACACGATCGCCGTCGATGACGGCATCGCGATGGGCCATGACGGCATGCTTTATTCGCTGCCGTCGCGCGAGCTGATCGCCGACAGCGTGGAATACATGGTCAACGCGCATTGCGCCGACGCCATGGTCTGCATTTCCAATTGCGACAAGATCACGCCGGGCATGCTGATGGCTGCGATGCGGCTCGACATTCCCGCCGTGTTCGTGTCGGGCGGCCCGATGGAAGCCGGCAAGGTGGTGCTGCAGGGCAAGGAACATGCGCTTGATCTGGTTGACGCCATGGTTGCTGCGGCGGACGACCGCGTGTCGGAAGAAGACGTCAAGGTCATCGAGCGCTCAGCCTGCCCAACCTGTGGTTCCTGCTCGGGCATGTTCACCGCCAATTCCATGAACTGCCTCACTGAAGCGCTCGGCCTGTCGCTGCCGGGCAACGGTTCGACGCTGGCTACTCATGCCGACCGCAAGCGCCTGTTCGTGGAAGCCGGCCACTTGGCCGTGGATCTGTGCCAGCGCTACTACGAACAGGACGACGACAGCGTGCTGCCGCGCAACGTCGCCAATCGCAAGGCGTTCGAGAACGCCATGACGCTGGACATTGCGATGGGTGGTTCGACCAACACCGTGCTGCACATTCTGGCGACGGCGCATGAAGGCAAGATCGACTTTACGATGGACGACATCGACGCGCTGTCACGCCGCGTGCCGGTTCTCTGCAAGGTCGCGCCGGCTAAGAACGACGTGCATATGGAAGACGTCCACCGCGCCGGCGGCATCATGGCGATCCTTGGCCAGCTCGACAAAGCGGGCTTGATCAATCGTGACAGCCCGACCGTGCATAGCGGCACCATCGGCAATGCGATCGACCGCTGGGATATTTCGCGCACCACGCAGGACAATGTCCGCAACTTCTATATGGCGGCTCCAGGCGGTGTGCCCACGCAGACCGCCTTCAGCCAGGATCGCCGCTGGAACGACCTCGATCTAGACCGCGAGACCGGCGTCATCCGCAGCGCCGAGCATCCATTCTCCAAGGACGGCGGCTTGGCCGTGCTCAAGGGCAACATCGCGCTGGATGGCTGCGTCGTGAAGACGGCTGGCGTCGACGAGTCCATCCTCAAGTTCACCGGGCCTGCCAAGGTCTATGAGAGCCAGGATGCGGCGGTAAAGGCGATCCTCAGCAATGAGGTGAAGGCTGGCGACGTCGTGGTCATCACCTATGAAGGCCCGCGCGGCGGTCCCGGCATGCAGGAAATGCTGTATCCGACCAGCTACCTGAAATCGAAAGGCTTGGGCGCGGCCTGCGCCCTGCTGACCGATGGCCGTTTCTCCGGCGGCACGTCGGGCCTGTCGATCGGCCACGTTTCGCCGGAAGCAGCCGAAGGCGGCTTGATTGGGCTCGTTCGGGAAGGCGACCAGATCGCAATCGATATTCCGAACCGCACGATCGACCTTCTGGTGGATCAGGCGGAACTCGATCAGCGCCGGGCCCAGCAGGACCAGTTCGGCTGGAAGCCGTCGCAGAAGCGCAAGCGCCAGGTATCCGATGCCCTGCGTGCCTACGCGCATTTCACCACGAGTGCCGCCCGAGGCGCTGTTCGCGTGGTTCCCGAAGAGTAAAGATCTCCACATATTAGAAGAAGGGCCGCAGCAATGCGGCCTTTCTGCTTTCTGGCCTGTAAAACCCTCGTGCTCATCTCGTTGCGATTCAGCAACACTCCTTTGACCAACCTCGTCTATACCTGCTGCCGGGGAACACACGCCCATTTCCTGCCATAAACCCGGCGCACCTCGGAACCTGTTCGATCGTGCAAAGGGGGCTTGGCTCGATCGGCGTATGCCGCACTTTGCGGCCGGGGTAGGTATGAACGCACGAGTAGTATCAGGGTTGTGTTTTGCGCATTCGGGTGCGGCTCATGCTGCTGTCTGCATGTCCGCTTCGACCTTTGCGTCAGTGATGAACAAGCGGCCGCGCAGGGTACCTGCGGGCGCGACGCGGGCATTCCTGCTTGCGGCGGCGGTTGCTTGCGGGTCCTTTGCCGGAACGGGGACGGCACGCGCTTTGGACGAGAAGAAGGTGGTTGAGCCGGGCTCAAGCCCGTGGGCCGTCTTCAAGTTCGGCTTTTCCGCTTACAAGAGCGGCCACAAGGACCAAGCCGTCGAAGCCTATCGCTATGCCGCTGAAAACGGCCAGATCGGCGCACAGTGGAAACTGGCGCGCATGTATGCCGAAGGCGACGGCGTCGGCCGCGACGATTACCAGGCCTTCAAGTTCTTCTCCGAGATCGCGCGCCAGGAAGTCGAGCCCGGCAGCCCGGAAGACACCTACATCTCGGACGCACTGGTTGCGCTCGGCCGCTACCTGAAGTCCGGCATTCCCGGCAGCCCGGTCGATGCCGACCTTTCGGCGGCCAATGATTATTACATGCGTGCCGCCGCGACCTATCGCAATCCGGACGCGCAATACGAAGTCGGCAAGATGTATCTGCAGGGCGATGGCGTTCGCTCGAACATCCGTCAGGCCGGACGCTGGCTGCAGCTTGCAGCCGAAAAGGGCCATGCCGGCGCGCAGGCCACGTTGGGCAATCTGCTGTTCCACAGCGGCAAGGTCACGCGCGGACTGGCGATGATGACGGCCGCTCTTGAGCGCGCCGCGCCGACGGACCAGCCCTGGATTCGCGGCATGCAGGAAGAGGCGTTCGCGCTTGCCGACGAACGGGATCGGCGCAATGCGATCCTCCTTGCGCAGGACATGCTGACCAAGGGTTCACGGTAAAAACAAAAAGAGCGGGCTTTGACCCGCTCCTTGCTTATCCAGTCCGTGCGTCCGACTTTCAGCCGAACACGCGCTTGAAGATCGTGTCCACATGCTTGGTGTGGTAGCCGAGATCGAACTTCTCGCGGATTTCTTCTTCCGACAGTGCAGCCCGCACTTCCGTGTCGGCCAGAAGCTCTTCCAGGAAGTCCGCGCCCTTTTCCCAAACCTTCATCGCATTGCGCTGCACGAGGCGATAAGCGTCCTCGCGGCTGGTCCCGGCTTGGGTGAGTGCCAGAAGCACGCGCTGGCTCATGACCAGTCCCTTGAACTTGTTCATGTTCTTCAACATGTTCTCAGGGTATATCACCAGCTTCTCGACCACCCCGGCAAGGCGGTTCAGCGCGAAATCGAGCGTGACGGTCGTGTCCGGTCCGATGGCGCGCTCGACGCTGGAATGGCTGATGTCGCGCTCGTGCCAGAGCGCCACATTTTCCAACGCAGGCACAACCGACATGCGCACGAGACGGGCGAGGCCGGTCAGGTTTTCGGTGAGCACGGGGTTGCGCTTGTGCGGCATCGCGGACGAGCCCTTCTGGCCAGGCGAGAAGAACTCTTCCGCTTCCAGAACCTCGGTGCGCTGCATATGTCGGATTTCGATCGCGACATTCTCGATCGAAGACGCGATGACGCCGAGCGTCGCGAAATACATCGCATGACGGTCGCGCGGGATGACCTGCGTGGACACGGGCTCGGCGGTCAGACCCATGGCGGCGGCGACATGCTCCTCGACGCGCGGGTCGATATTGGCGAAGGTCCCGACGGCGCCGGAAATCGCGCAGGTGGCGATTTCTTCGCGGGCTGCCAGCAGCCGTGCCTTGTTGCGGTTCATCTCGGCATAAAAACGCGCGAAGGTGAGGCCCATCGTGGTCGGCTCGGCATGGATGCCGTGGCTGCGGCCGATGCGAACAGTGTCCTTGTGTTCGAAAGCGCGGGTCTTGAAGGCGGCCAGCACGCGGTCGAGACCGGCAAGCAGAATGTCGGTGGCGCGCACAAGCTGGATGTTCAGCGTCGTGTCGAGCACATCAGACGAGGTCATGCCCTGATGGATGAAGCGCGAGTCCGGGCCGACGAATTCGGCGAGATGGGTCAGGAAGGCGATGACGTCATGCTTGGTGACGGCCTCGATCTCGTCGATGCGGGCGACGTCAAAGGTGGCCGCATTGCCTTTTTCCCAGATGGTCGCTGCAGCTTCCTTGGGGATCACGCCGAGTTCGGCCAGGGCGTCACAAGCATGCGCCTCGATCTCGAACCAGATCCGGAACTTGGTCTCAGGCGACCAGATCGAAACCATTTCCGGGCGGGAGTAACGCGGGATCATGCGGGACCTCTTGGGCTAAAAGCGGGCTCTACCAGAGTGCGCCGCGTGGCTCAATGTTGGCCGTATAAGCGTCCCCAACTCGGCATGAGGTCACCGGCGGCTTCGGTAGCCGCATGAACGCCGCGTGCGATGGCGCGGGCCATGGTGGATGCAGCGGCGGCGTAGAACGCGATGGCGTCTTCAGGTGGGACGGGAGCGGGCTTGGCACCGGTCGCAAGCGCAAACACGAGGTCGCCGTCCATCGGCGTGTGCGCAGGCCAGATGGCGCGGGAAAAGCCATCATGGGCAGCAATGGCCAGCCGCTTGGCGGAGGCTTTGGTGAGCGCGGCATCGGTGGCGATGATCGCGATCGTGGTGGCTTCCACCGGCTGCGGATCTCGGAACTTCAGGCGTACGGCACTGGCATCGGCGGGCAGGGGATGCGGGTAGGGCACGCCACCGAACTCGCCGTTCATCTCGAAGGGTGCTGCCCAGAACGCGCCTCGGTTGCCGACCGTTGTTCCGCCAACCGCATTGACCGCGACCAAAGCCGACACCGTATGGCCGCTCGGCAGAACAGTGGAAGCGGAACCGAGGCCGCCTTTTAGGCCGGCGGTGAGGCATCCGATACCGGCACCCGCCGTGCCGAGGGTGAAGTCTTGCGCCGCGTTCTTTGCGGCCTCGTAGCCGAAGTCGCGATAGGGCGGATAGCGGCCCCAATCCTTGTTGCCGCCATTGG
>NZ_DAMBUH010000130.1:6137-8865 GCF_032053605.1 Tianweitania sp. | reverse complement strand
TGCGGCGCGGCAGGCCGCACGATCTGCGCCGGTGCTTGCTGCATCGGCTGTTGCTGCTGCATGCGCTCGCGCTGATTGCGACGGTAAAGCTCGCGCACGGCCGCACCATCAAAGGCCTGCGCGCTTGCCCTTTGTGGCTCGAGCGGGGGCATGACCAACATGACGCCGGCTGCCAGAACGCCGAACAGGCAACGGAGACACTGCTTGATTGGACCCGCTGCCTGCACGTTCAGCCTCAACGACCCCGGAGTGTAGTCAGAACTTCCTTGCTGGGATGACCATCGGCTTCCAGGCCGCGACGCTCCTGGAAGGCGCGGATCGCGGCACGCGAGCTTTCGCCGATCTTGCCGTCGATCTTGCCGTCATAATAGCCGTTCATGGTCAGCCGCTTCTGCAATTCCTGCGTTTCCTCGAAGCTCAGCCGCGTGAAAGGCCGGTTCCAGTCCTTCACGGTAGGCCCGTAGCCAGCGATCTGGTCGGCAAGCAGGCCGACGGCCAGCGCATACTTATCAGCGTTGTTGTAGCGCTTGATGACGAAGAAGTTCTTGGTCATCAGGAAGGCCGGGCCGCCGCGACCGTCCGGCAGCTTCAGCTCGGCATTCTGGTTGCCGCGCGGAAAAGGCTTGCCGTTAGCGCGCGTGACGCCGAGCTCGTTCCACTTGCCAAGCGAGATGGAACCGCCGGGGAACTTGCGACCTTCCGGCAAAGTGACCTCGTAGCCCCAGGTCTGGCCGCTCTGCCAGCCATTCTTGCGCAAGAGGTTGGCAGCGGTTGCCAGCGCGTCTGGCACGGAGTTCCAGATGTCACGCTTGCCGTTGCCATCGGCATCCTGCGCATAAGCAAGGTAGCTCGAGGGAATGAACTGGGTGTGGCCCATCGCGCCGGCCCAGGAGCCGCTCAGATGGCTTTCGTCGATGTCGCCGCTTTCCAGGATCTTCAGCGCCGCAATCAGCTGGTCGCGGCCGAACTTGGCGCGGCGTTTGTCGGCATAAGCGAGGGTGGCGAGCGAGCGCACCACGTTGCGCATCACCTTGTCGTTCTTCAGGATCTCGCCGTAGTTCGATTCCATCGACCAGATCGCGAGCAGGATGTTGCGATCGACGCCATAGGCCTTTTCGATGCGGTCGAGCCATGGCTTCCACTGCCGCGCCATCTGGCGGCCGACGCCCACCGAATGCTCATTGATGCGGTTGTCGAAATAGTCCCAGACGGGTGCTGTAAATTCCGGCTGATAGGTCGCCTTTTCCAGCACTTCCGGATCGATGTCGCGGACATTGCGGAAGGCGCGATCGAAGGTGCGGCCCGAAATGCCGTTCTTGGCGGCCGTTGCCTTGAAGCTCTGCACCCAGCGCTGGAAGCCAGCATCGGCATGCGCAGGCTGTTGCGCGGCCAGCGTCATCGGCATGGCCAGGCTGGCGGCCAAAGCGAGGCTCAGGAAGCGTGTGGCGGTGCGGCGAATGGCAGGCATCGGCATATCCTTCAATCAGGGCGTGGGATCACCTTGGCTGATGGGAGTTATCAGAGGGTTTACCATGAATGGGTTTGGGATGGGATAGCGGCAAATTTTCGGTTTGCTCGCAGCAACGTGATCAGCGTTGAAGCTTGATCCCAACGAACAGGCTGGCCGCATCCATGTCACGGGACTGCAGGTCGCTGCTGATCTGCTCGTAACGCGCACGGCCGGTGAGGCCGGCGTAGCGGTTGAACCAGTAGGTCAGGCTGGCTTCCGTGTTCCAGATGATCTCACGGCTATCAAGATCCTTGAAGTCGCGCATGCCCAAGCCGACCGACGCATTGCCGGTGAGATTGGCGCGAAGTTCGCGCGTGGCCGACAAGGCTGCGGAATAAAGCACCGAGCCCGACTCGCCGGCTGAGGTCGTGCCTTCCACGGTCGTGTTGCCGTTCAGAGCCACGGTGGTGCCCCGCATCGGTGACCAGACTAGATCGGCATCGAAGCTCGCGCCGGACAGGGTTCGCAGCCGGTCATCGTCGAAATTCTCGGCGATCCAGCCGGCCGAGATTTCGCCGGTCCATTTTTCCGCAATGTCGATTTCGAGGCCGCCGCGAATGCCGCTGCGGATGCCAGAGCGGCGGTAGCCTGCAGAATCGACCTTGTTGTCATAGAAGCGCTTGCCGATTTCGGCTTCAACGAAGGGCGTCAGAGCAGGTGACAGTTCCCAGCCGGTGCGCAGCACGAAGGCGGCCAGCGTGGAGTTGCGGTCCTTCTGCGAGATCGTCCCGCCGGTGGAAAGATCCGCATCGCCGTAAATATCGCGCTCGATGCGGCCGGTGCCGGTGAGTTGCAGCGGACCGAAGTTCTTGCTCAGGCCAAGGCTTCCATCGATGGTCTGGCGGATCGGTTCATCCAGCGTGCCCTCGATCTGCACCGGCGAGGTCGCGGATTCCGGCGTGACCAGGTAGTTGGCGGTGGCGTTCAGCGTGTAGGCATTGGCGAGATCGAGCTGAAGCCCGGAGTTCAAGCCGCCATAAAGGGTCTCAACCTCGTCGCCGCTGATCGTCTTGCGGTAGGTGCCGAAGCCGCTGAGATTGGCAGAATGGCGGGACCAATCCGACGTGGCGCTCACGCGAAGCGTGGTTTCGGACAGAACAGCGGATTTGCCGTCCGAACTGGAATCCGCATTGTTGGTGGCGGTGATGCCCTGTTCCAAGGTCGGAAACAGCAGGAACTTGCCCGCGCGCAAGCCGACGGGCGCATAGGGCGTTTCCT
>NZ_DAMBUH010000130.1:3688-6063 GCF_032053605.1 Tianweitania sp. | reverse complement strand
AGCCTGAGCTGACGTTCGGCCGGCAGCGCCGTGATCGCTTCGCCACTGGTGCCTTCCTGGCCTTCCGCCGTTGCCGCAGTGGCAGCGCGGCCTACCTGGCTGCCGTTTGGCTGAGCGGGGTCGGCAGGAGTTGCCGGTGTGGCCGGCGTGGTGCGCAGGTCAGGCGTGGTGTTGGCGAAGGGATCATTCGTGCTGGTGTCGTCGAAGATGGACGTGGAGTTAGCGCCAGCGTCCGAGGACGACTGCGAATCATCCGGCAGGGCACCTTCGCTCGTCGGCTGGTAAACAGGCGTTTCCGCGATCTGCTCGAGCGCGGTCCGGGTTGAGCCGAACGGCCGATCAGCATTCGTGTTGGTGCTGGTGCGCAAGCCCGTGCTTTGCGCAAACAAGGGCGCGGCAAGGCTCATCGCGCCGAGCGCGGTAGCCGATGCCAGCACAAGCGCGAATGAACGCCTTGCCTTGCCTTGCGGATGACTTCTTGCCTGCGACATTCTCGGATCTGCCCCATCCGCGCGCATCGCGAGGATTACAGAACCGTAAACAGGCTTGGTTAAACAATCCTTTCGGCGAGCCACTTTGCTTTATTGGACAGCGTTTGGCGAAAGCGCTAAGCCGCGCGCATGAACGATATGAGCTCCAGAACGAACACGCACGGCGATGGCCTTCAGTCCGCGCTGCGTACGGTAACAACCGAAATGGCGGGCGTCGCGGCCTTGAAAGCCGCGCTCAAAAATGACCTGGCCGAACCATTCGAGAAAGCGCTGACGCTGATCCGCGGCATTACCGGGCGCCTGATCGTCACCGGCATCGGCAAAAGCGGCCATATCGGCACCAAGCTTGCAGCGACCTTCGCATCGACCGGGACGCCTGCCTTTTTCGTGCATCCCGTGGAAGCCAACCATGGCGATCTCGGCATGATCGGGCCGAACGACATCATCCTTGCCATGTCCTGGTCGGGCGAAAGCGCGGAGCTGAAGGGCATCGTGAACTATGCCCGCCGCTTCGACATTCCGCTGATCGCCATGACGGCCGGCACCGGGTCTGCCTTGGCACGGGAAGCAACGGTGGTTCTTGCTTTGCCGAAGGTCGCCGAAGCCTGTCCGCATGGTCTGGCGCCAACCACCTCGACCTTGATGCAGCTGGTGATCGGCGACGCGCTGGCGATTGCGCTTCTGGAAGCGCGGGGGTTTACTGCCGATCACTTCCGCACCTTCCATCCCGGCGGCAAGCTCGGCGCGAATCTTACCCAGGTGCGCGATCTCATGCATCGCGGCGATGCGATCCCGGTTGCCAAGCTCGGCACGCCGCTGCGCGAAGCGGTGATGACCTTGTCACAGCACCGTTTCGGATGCGTTTGCGTGCTGGAAGAGGACGGCCGCCTGGCGGGCATCGTCACAGACGGCGATATTGCGCGTCATATCGATCGCGACATGTCGGCGCTGACCGTGGACGACATCATGACGCGCGAGCCGAAGAGCGTTCGCCCCGACACGCTGGCGGGGGCTGCCATCGGTCTTCTGGAAGACCTCAAGATCAGCGCGCTTGTGGTGGTGGAAGACGAGCGGCCGGTCGGCATCGTCCATTTCCACGATTTGCTGCGCGTTGGAGTGGCTTAAGCGGCTTCCACGATCAGCTCGGACCCGCGCACGCCGGTGACCTTGACCCGGTTGCCGGCTGCGAGATCCGGACCCTGAACCAGCCACATCGTGTCGCCAAGCTGGATGCGGCCGCGTCCCTCGGCGATCGGCTCGCGCAGCACGGCGGTGCGGCCGATCAGCTGGTTGCCAGGCTGATTGAGGAGGGGTTCGTCGCTGTTTGTGCCGTGGATGCGCACAAAGCGGCTGCCGACAAAGGCTGCAAGCAAGGACAAAGCCAAGAACAACACGACCTGCACGTGCCAAGTCCAAAGGCCTGTGTCCCACAACAAGAAAGACAGCGCGCCGATGATGATGGCGGCAATGCCGCTCCACAGCAGGTAAACGCCGGGCAGGGCGATCTCCAGCCCGAGCAGGACCATGCCCAACAGGATCCAGCTCCAGGGGCCGAGTTCGGCTATCGCGCGCGCGATCATGCCAGGTCCTCAGTCCTGCTGTGGCGGAATGACGACACGCGGCGGGCGCGAAGTATTGCCCCGGCGGGGTGTTGGTCCTTCGGGTGTGTTATCCCCAAACACTTCCTTGGCGATCGATCCGATGCCGCCAAGTGAGCCGATCAGCGACGACGCCTCGAACGGCATCAGTACGATCTTGGAATTGGGCGAGGTGCCGATCTTTGCCATGGCCTCGGTGTAACGCTGGGCGACGAAGTAGTTGATGGCCTGCACGTCGCCCTGCGCGATGGCTTCCGACACGACCTGCGTGGCGCGCGCTTCCGCC
>NZ_DAMBUH010000130.1:0-3678 GCF_032053605.1 Tianweitania sp. | reverse complement strand
CCGCCTCGGCGGAGCGCTCACGGGCTTCGGCATCGCGGAAGGCAGCTTCCTTGCGGCCTTCGGCTTCCAGAACCTGGGCCTGCTTCAAGCCCTCGGCCTCAAGGATTTGCGCGCGCTTGTTACGCTCGGCCATCATCTGACGCGCCATGGAATCCACGAGGTTTGCGGGCGGGTTGATGTCCTTGATCTCGACGCGCGTGACCTTGATGCCCCAAGGGTGTGCGGCCTGATCCACCACGCGCAGGAGGCGCTCGTTGATGGCATCGCGGTTGGACAGAAGCTCGTCCAGATCCATCGAGCCCATCACGGTGCGGATGTTGGTCATGGTCAGGTTGAGAATGGCGTTCTGCAGACCGGCCACCTGATAAGCGGCCTGGGCGGCGTTCAGCACCTGATAGAAGGCGACGCCGTCCACGGCGACGATGGCGTTATCGCGGGTGATAACTTCCTGGGTGGGAACATCCAGGACCTGTTCCATCATGTTCAACCGCGCGCCGATGCGGTCAACGAAGGGAACGATGAGGTTGAGGCCCGGCGTCAAAGTGCGGGTATAACGGCCGAAGCGCTCGACAGTGTAGTTGTTGCCCTGCGGAACCGTCTTGATGCCCGCGAAGATCAGCAGGAGCACCAGGATCGCAAGCACGATGATGACGATGTCAAATCCGCCGAACATTCAGACCTCCAACCAAGAATGCAGGAGGTCTAATCTAAACGGGGGCTTACGCCAAGGCAGTTGGTATCAGACGGCGGATCAAGCTGACTCCGGAGGTGAAGGCAAACAGATCGGCATCGCTGTCGGGGTTGCCGGTTAGCGCACCGGTCACCAGTTCTGCACCGATGCGAGAGTAAGTGATGCCGTTGCCACCATAGCCCATCATGGAAAAGATGCGGGGATGGCTAGGGAGGGCGCCGATCCAGGGCAGGCCGGTTTCGGTGACGCCGAAGGAGCCTGACCAGCGGAAAGCGGGCTTTGTATCGAGGTTCGGCATCAGGGCCTTCATTTTGGCGGAGATGCGGTTCGTCTTTTCCTGCAGCATGCCGTCGCGCTTGTCTTCGTCGGTGAAATCCTCGTCCTCACCGCCGCAGATGACGCGACCGTCCGGCAGCGTGCGCAGGTAGAGATAGGGGTCGGACGCTTCCCAGATGAAGGTCTCCTTCGGCCACAGGTTCTCCGGTTGCGGTTCGGTGGCGATTGCCCAAGTCGAGATGATCTTGTGGCCGGATTGCGGAGCGGGATCGAGCAGTTCGTAGCCGGTCGCGAGCACGAGATGATCAGCGGAGATCGTGTGGCCCGAGTCGGTCTTCACCTCGACGCCGTCGCGGCTGTCTGTCACCTCCACAGCTTCAACCGGCGCGTAATAGCTGGCGCCGCGTTCGATCGCTTTCAGATGGAGGTGGGCCGTCAGTTTCCGCGGGTTGATGGCAAGATTGTCGAACGACAGGATCGCACCTTCGCGGTTCAAGCCGAACTCTTGTCTCAACTCCGAAGCATTCAGGAAGCGCGAATAGATGCCGGCGACGCGGCGTATGTCTGCCTCCGCCTTCAACGCATCTGAGTCCATGACGTCGCCGGCGATGAAGAGCGAGTTGCGCGGTTCATGATCGCAGGGGATGCCGAGATCTTCGATACGCGCCTGCAGGTTTGCCACTGCATTGCGCGATCGCCGCCAGGCCTGTTCGGCTTTCGTCTTGCCGAGCTTCTTCGACAAGGTGGATAGCGGCTGGTCGATTTCAAACTGCACCAGTGCCGTAGTGGCCGGCGTGGAGCCGAGCATGGCACCATCGCGCCGGTCGATCACGATTACAGAGAAGCCTGCGTCGGTCAGGCTTTCCGCCATCATGGCGCCGGAGATGCCCATGCCGACGATCAGAACATCGCATTTGGCATCGCGCGTAAGCTTATGAACCGGCACCTCGGGCGCTTTGTAAGTCACCCATACGGGTTTGCCGCCGCGCAGATCCAGATGCCGTGTCATGAAGGTCGTCTCCGAAGGTCGGCTTAAACCTATGTTGCTCGGAGACGTTCCCGAAAGTCCTGACAGTTTCCAGCCAAACCTAAGAAAGGCCTTACAACCAGCCTTCCAACTCGCGCCGCACGATCTGCTCCACGACGCGCATTCCGTCGGCGGAATCGTTCAGGCAGGGGATGTGCGAGAAGTTCTTTCCGCCGGCATGCTCGAACTCCTCGCGCACTTCGCGGCCGATTTCATCCAGCGTTTCGATGCAATCCACCGAGAAGCCGGGATTGAGGATGGCGATGGACTTCACGCCTTCCTTGGCCAGGCGCTCGACGGTCTTGTCGGTGTAGGGCTGCAGCCATTCCTGCGCGCCGAAGCGGGACTGGAAGGTTGTCATCAGCTTCTTCTCGTCCCAGCCGAGACGTTCACGCAGCAGGCGCGAGGTCTTTTGGCAGTGGCAATGATAGGGGTCACCCTTCTCGAAATAGGCTTTTGGAATGCCATGATAGGAGGCGATCACGACTTCCGGCTCGAAAGACAGGGTTGCCAGATGCGTCTCGATCGAACGCGCCAAAGCGTCGATGTAGACGGGCTCGTCATGGTAGGGCGGCAGGGTGCGGATCGCCGGCATGTCGCGCAAGTCCATCAAAGCACGGAACAATTGGTCGCTGGCGGTTGCGGTGGTGGTGGCGGAGTATTGCGGATAGAGCGCTGCCATCATGATGCGCTTGCAGCCGGCGGCGCGCAGGCGCTCGACGGCTGAGGCGATGGAAGGGGTGCCGTAGCGCATGCCGTATTCGACCACGACCGGCTCGCCCTTGAAGCTTTCCGCCAGCTTTTCGGCCTGGGAACGCGTGAAGGTGCGCAGGGGCGATTCGTTCTTCTCGCGGTTCCAGATGCGGGCATAGTTCTCGCCGGACTTCTTGGGTCGCGTGGTGAGAACTGCGCCGTAAAGTATTGGATACCATACAGCTTTGTTCAGCTCGATGACGCGCGGATCGGACAGGAACTCGCGGAGATAGCGCCGCAGCGACTTCTGGTCGGTGCCGTCTGGCGTGCCGAGATTGACCAAGAGAACGCCGACGCGATCCGGCGCGAGGGCGGGATGGTTGGCGGGCAGGGGGCCGGTTGCCTTGGAAGCCGGACGATCCAGGCCCGTCGCAGTTGATACCACCGCTTGATGCTCCTTCGAAGATTCTGGAGCAGACATACGGTTTCACCGCCGCCAATCAATGCTGCAAATGGAAGCGGGGACGGAAAAAGCCGGAAAAAGCAGGGTGTCAGCGCCGCTTTTTACCGACTTGGCGGCCATTTTTCCGCAAACGCGTCAATTTCTTCCGGGAATCTGCAGCTCCGTGCCGACAAACAGGCGTTGAACCCGCAAGCCGGGATTGGCGCGCTGGATTCGGCGCCATTGGGTGCCGTCGCCATAAGCGGCTTCGGCAATGTCCCACAGCGTGTCGCCCTGAACGATCGTGTGGGTGCCACCAGCGGTGATGGAAGGCGACGCCGGTTCGGTCGTTGCACTGCTTTGCGAGGGCTGAGTTGGCTCAACCGTCGTTTGAACAGGTGGGGGTGTTGCGGACGGTTCTGCCGACGGTGGGGTCAGGTCGGCGGGCGGGGTGGTGGGCGCTGGGGTTGTTGGCTCGGGGACCGTTGTTTCCGCCGGAGCAGCGGTCTCGGCTGCTGGAGGCTGGGCCGGAGCAGGCGTTGCGGCCGG
>NZ_DAMBUH010000129.1:0-9149 GCF_032053605.1 Tianweitania sp. | reverse complement strand
TCGTCGGGCGGCGGCGGCGCGTCGGGGAGCTGGTAGATGATCCCGCATATCAATGCTCATGATCACGAACGGGTCGCTGCGGCGATCCGCGAGGCCGAGGCCCAGACTTCTGGCGAAATCTACTGCGTGCTGGCGCGCCAAAGCGGCGATTATTTCTATGCGGCCGGCTTCTCAGTTCTCTGCGCGATGGTTGTTGCCGATATCGCTTCCGCCATCATCCTCGACCATCTCTGGGTCTCCCTGCGCCTGCCACTGTTTGCGGCGCTGGAGGGGGCGGCAGTGCTCACCGTGCTTGGCCTGCTCTGGTTCTTCCCCTCGCTAAGGCTGCAGCTCGTGCCACGCCGCACGCTCTATCGTACCGCGCATGACAATGCCTTGCGCCAGTTCCTGTCGCGCAACGTGCATCGCACACAAGGCCGCACCGGCATCCTGATCTTCGTGTCGCTCGCCGAACATTATGCCACCGTACTGGCCGACGAGGGCATCGCGAGCGGAGTGCCGCAGGAAGCTTGGAACGCCATCATCGCCGATCTCGTCAAGGCGGCAAAGGCCGGGCAACTCGCTGATGGCTATGTGCAGGCGGTAGCCGCGGCAGGCCATCTGCTCGCCGCTCACTTCCCGGTTGGGACCGACGACCGCAACGAACTCGACGATCATCTCGCCGAGATCTGACGGCCGTTCCAGCGTCGAAACCTGCATCTGAGTCCTGCGCGCCACAGCTGCGCAGTTTTGCCGCAACATTCGATTGCACCAGCGCGAAGCCTGCTTGGCGATGCGCATCGTCGCGTCTATGGTTAAGCAATCATGAAGACGGTGACGATCGACATCCGCCGCGCAGAACCACGCGATGCCAATGCCATCGCGGAGGTGCATCGCGCCGCGTGGCAGGGCGCTTATGCCGGGATCATCCCGCACAAGGCGCTGACTTCCATGATCGGCCGTCGCGGCGGCAACTGGTGGGCCAATGCAATCAGCCGCGCCGCTTCCGTTCTGGTGATCGAGATCGGTGGCGATATCGCCGGTTATGCCACGATCGGCCGCAACCGTGCCCGCGATCTGCCGCAGCAGGGCGAGATCTACGAACTCTATCTGCGTCCGGAATGCCAGGGCATCGGTCTCGGCAGCCGCTTGTTCACCGCCGCGCGCCAGAAACTCGCCGACCACGGCCTTCATGGCATGGTGGTCTGGGCGCTGGAAGACAACGACGGCGCGCTGTCTTTTTACCGCGGCATCGGCGGGCGCGACATCGCCGAAGGCGTCGAAGTGTTCGACCAGAAAGCGCTGCGCAAACTGGCTTTCATCTGGGATTAACGACCCTAAACGATGAAAGCGGGCTTAGACGATCGGCCTTGCCCTTTGTTATTCCTGCTTATAGCCTGTTAACCGGCTGCGCGTTAAGCGCTTTGTGATCAATCGGAGAACGACCCCTTGCGTATCGATGCCATCCCCGTGGGCAACAACCCGCCGGAAGACGTCAACGTCATCATTGAAGTGCCGATCGGCGGCCAGCCCATCAAGTACGAGATGGACAAGGACGCCGGCGTGCTGTTCGTTGACCGCTTCCTCTACACCCCGATGAGCTATCCTGGAAATTACGGCTTCGTGCCGCATACGCTGTCTGGCGACGGCGATCCGATCGACGTGCTCGTTTGCAACACGCGCGGCCTTGTGCCGGGCTGCGTGATCAATGTGCGCCCGATCGGCGTGCTGATCATGGAAGACAATGCCGGCGAAGACGAGAAGGTCATCGCGGTGCCGTCGCCCAAGCTCACCCGCCGCTACGAGAACGTGCACGACTACACCGACCTGCCTGAAATTACCCGTCAGCAGATCGAGCACTTCTTCACGCATTACAAGGATCTGGAACCCGGCAAGTGGGTCAAGATCGGCGGCTGGCATGATGCCGCGCGCGCCCGCCAGATGATCGTCCAGGCGATCGAACGCGCCAAGTCGGTCGAAAGCTGAAAGCTGACAGGGCTGGCTTGCGTTGGCCCTCTTCTACCGCATCACGAACGGCTTGGCGGCGAGTGTTTCCGCCAGGCTGACAAGCCGGTCGCTCAGTGCGCCGGCCTCCCCTTCGATCGCGATCACCTTTTGCCGGCTGGTATGGCCGCGCGCGATCGACACGCTGCTTTTCGGCAACCCCATCCATTTCGCAAGCAAACCGCAAACCGCCTCGTTCGCGGCGTTTTCGGCTGCCACGGCGCGCACCTTGATGCGCAGCCGCATGTGGTTGTCGTCGCGCGCAACCGGCGCTTCGATCATGTTGCGCGACCCGCCGGGCGAAACCTGGGCGTGAACCAGCACGCCGTTCCGCCCGCCTTGCAGCCAGTCAGTATCCACTAACCGCTGGCAGCACGGTGTAGACCAGGAAGACTTCCAGAAAATACAGGATGATCAGCACGATGATCGGTGAAATGTCCACGCCGCCGAGATCCGGCATCATGCGGCGGATCGGTCGGTAAACCGGCTCGGTCAGCCGATACAGCATCGAACCGATCGAGTTCACGACGGCATTGCGCGAATTGATGACGTTGAATGCGTAAAGCCAGGAAAACACGGCGGACAAGATCACGATCCACCAGACGATTCTCAAAACAAAAAGTAGCGTAAGCACCAGGGCTGTCATGCCGGTCTCCTTTAGGCGCCGCAGATGTAGCGATTGCGCTTAACAGGAACAAGCCTTCGCAAGCCCAACAGCGCCCGACCCGCATCATCGTGATCGGCCGCTTTCGGCGGTTTCCCGCTTGCTTGACAGGTCCTCGAGCCGGGTCCTAGATGCTTATGGTCGGTGGAACGGGGCTGTAGCTCAGCTGGGAGAGCGCGTCGTTCGCAATGACGAGGTCAGGGGTTCGATCCCCCTCAGCTCCACCAACCATCTTCTCCCGATATTCCGATAAGCGCAGCGCTCACTCCCCGCATGTTGCCGGGGTGCCGCATGCCCGGTGCAATCACGGGCCTCTTGATCCAGATCAAGGCGTAGCCCGACTGGCGCAGCTAGGTTTCCCAGACACTTGAAGGTTTGGGGGCTTCCATGACGACCGAAACGCGCATCGCCTTGATCATCTACGGCCTCGCCAACGCGGTGGTTTTTGGAACGGGTGCGATCACGATCCTGTCCATTCCCTCGTTGCAGGAACAATGGCCTTACCTTCTGCCGATCGTGGTTGTGCTCAGCCTTGTTCTGGCCTGGCCGATCGCCAAGGCCATCGCGCCGAAGCTGCGCTCTAAATATGGAAAGAACGGACGGTGAAACAGCCTGACCCGGACAGTACCGCGGGCGCTGGGGGATCCTCGTCGCCACTCTGCCCAACCTGCGTCGAATGGCGATGCGGCGTTGGCGGTTTGCTGACGGCCGAAGAATCCCGCCAGATCGCGGCAGTGTCCACCCGCCGGCATGTCAGTCCCGGAACGGAACTGATGTCGGCACTCAACCTCCACGAAAGCTGTGTGGCCCTGTTGCGCGGCGTGGTGAAGATATCGCGGCTTTTGACCGATGGGCGCCAGCAGATCGTGTCGCTGAAAGCAGCGCCCGATCTCCTTGGCTCGCCTTTCGCGCCACCCGGCGAGGTGTCGGTGCGCGCGGTCACGGAAGCAGAAATCTACTGCGTGCCACGCCCGGCCCTGGAATCGATCGTGCTGCAAAATCGTGTGCTGGAACACCGCCTCCATCTGCGGGCGCTTGAGGACCTCAGCGAAGCGGAAGCCCTGCTCTTGACGCTCGGCCGCAAAACGGCGCGCGAGCGAATCGCGACCTTCCTGCTCGACATGGCCGGCCGCTTCCGTTCAGCCGAACTCGGCAAGCGCTGCGACTGCGGCCTGGCAATCAGCGAACCCGGCGTGGTGGACCTGCCGCTGACGCGCGCCGAGATCGGCGATTTCCTTGGGCTTACCTTTGAAACCGTCAGCCGACAATTCGCAGCGCTTCGCAAGGATGGCCTGATCGAATTCACGGATGCGCGCCGCGTGTCTGTCAAGGACAGGACGCGGCTCCGTGTCGCAGCTGGGTGTTGAGCTGGAATGACCGCTTGGCCGCCCAGCTTTGATCCAGATCAAAGCAATGTCTCACCTAGGTTGATAAGCCAGCCTGAATACTTATCGGAGAGCCTCACATGGAATTGATCAAGCCAGGATTGCTGTTCCTGGCGGCCGTCGTGGCAGCCATTGCCTCCGGCCTTGCCCATGACACCCAGTTCGCCGTCCATATGGGGCTCTTCGCCGTTATCGGCCTGGGCCTCGCCATCTGGACCATCACCAGCTCCGATCCGACCGGCCGGCCCAAGCCTGTAGGCCTGGATGATGGCATCTATATGGACGGACCGATCCGTTATGGCGTGATCGCCACGGTGTTCTGGGGCGTCGTCGGATTTCTTGTCGGCGTCGTCATCGCGGCCCAGCTGGCGTTCCCCGATCTCAACTTCGAGCCGGTGCTGAACTTCAGCCGCCTGCGCCCGCTGCACACTTCGGCGGTGATCTTCGCGTTCGGCGGCAATGCGCTGATCGCGACCTCCTTCTATATCGTCCAGCGCACTACGGCTGCCCGGCTTTTCGGCGGCGGCCTGTCCTGGTTCGTGTTCTGGGGCTACCAGCTCTTCATCGTGCTGGCTGCGACCGGCTACCTGATGGGTGTTACCCAGTCCAAGGAATATGCCGAGCCGGAATGGTATATCGATATCTGGCTGACCATCGTCTGGGTCTGCTACCTGATCGTATTCCTCGGCACGATCGTGAAGCGCAAGGAGCCGCATATCTATGTGGCGAACTGGTTCTTCCTCGGCTTCATCGTGACCATCGCGATGCTGCATGTGGTCAACAACCTGGCCGTGCCGGTGTCGTTCCTCGGTTCGAAGTCCTACCCGGTCTTCTCCGGCGTGCAGGACGCCCTAGTCCAGTGGTGGTACGGCCATAACGCGGTCGGCTTCTTCCTCACCGCAGGCTTCCTGGGCATGATGTATTACTTCATCCCCAAGCAGGTCGAACGCCCGGTTTACTCCTACCGACTGTCGATCGTGCACTTCTGGTCGCTGATCTTCATGTATATCTGGGCCGGCCCTCACCACCTCCATTATACCGCGCTGCCTGATTGGGCGCAGACGCTGGGCATGGTGTTCTCGGTAATGCTGTGGATGCCGTCCTGGGGTGGCATGATCAACGGCCTGATGACGCTGTCGGGCGCCTGGGACAAGCTGCGCACCGATCCGGTTCTGCGCATGCTGGTGATCGCGGTGGCCTTCTACGGCATGGCGACCTTTGAAGGTCCAATGATGTCGATCAAGGCGGTGAACTCGCTGTCGCACTACACCGACTGGACCATCGGTCACGTTCATTCCGGCGCACTTGGCTGGAACGGCATGATCACCTTCGGCGCGATCTATTACCTCACGCCGCGGCTTTGGAAGACCAACGGCCTTTATTCGCTGCGCCTGGTGAACTGGCACTTCTGGCTCGCCACCATCGGCATCGTGCTCTACGCCGCCTCCATGTGGGTTGCCGGCATCACGCAGGGCCTGATGTGGCGCGAATACAATGCGGAAGGCTACCTGGTTTATTCCTTCGTGGAATCGGTTGCGGCCATGTTCCCCTTCTACGTCATCCGTGCGCTCGGCGGTTTGCTCTACCTCACCGGCGGCTTGCTGATGGCCTACAATGTCTACCGCACCATCAGGGGCGAACAGCCTCAGGCGATCGCGGTGGGAACCGTGCAGCCCGGCGGCCTTCAGGCCGCCGAATAGCCGGCAGTTCAGGATAAAATCATGCTAGATCCGATTTCCAAGTTCCTGTTCCGCCACCACCACAAGGTGGAGCGCAACGTGTCGATCCTCCTGATCTTCTCGTTCCTGATCGTCACCATTGGTGGCATCGTCGAGATCGTGCCACTGTTCTACGTCGACAACACGATCGAGAAGGTTCAGGGCGTGCGGCCTTATTCGCCGCTCGAACTGGTGGGCCGCAACGTTTATGTCCGCGAAGGCTGCTACACCTGCCATTCGCAGCAGATCCGTCCAATGCGCGACGAGGTCGAGCGTTACGGCCACTACAGCCTTGCAGCGGAATCGATGTACGACCATCCGTTCCAGTGGGGCTCGAAGCGCACGGGGCCCGACCTCGCCCGCGTCGGCAACCGCTATTCGGATGAATGGCACGTCCGCCACCTGAACG
The DNA here is from genome assembly GCF_032053605.1 of Tianweitania sp. Taxonomy (NCBI): domain Bacteria; kingdom Pseudomonadati; phylum Pseudomonadota; class Alphaproteobacteria; order Hyphomicrobiales; family Phyllobacteriaceae; genus Tianweitania; species Tianweitania sp. The sequence continues at coordinate 2,990 of NZ_DAMBUH010000129.1, read as the reverse complement.
ATCCGCGCTCGGTTGTGCGTGAATCGATCATGCCGCGCTACAGCCACCTGGCCAATACCGACGTGCGTACGGACGACATCGCCGACCACCTGCGCACCAACCGCATCATCGGCGTTCCTTATACGGATGAGATGATTGCCGACGCCAAGGCCGACCTGATCGCCCAGGGTTCTTCCGAAGGCGACACCACGGCGCTTGCCGAACGCTATCCCAAGATGCAGGCACGCGACTTTGACGGCAATCCCCAGCGACTGACCGAGATGGATGCGCTCGTGGCCTATCTCCAGTCGCTCGGTACGATGGTGGACTTCACCCAGTACGAGCCCCTCAGCCACGAAAATCTGAGGTAACGCGATGGGCGACACACCCAACCTCTATGAAGCGCTTCGGCATTTTGCCGATAGCTGGGCGCTGGCTGCGCTGACCCTGGTTTTCGCAGCCATCCTGCTCTGGATTTTCCGCCCGGGATCGCGCCGCAACTATCAAAATCAGGCCGACATTCCCTTCAAGTACGACCGTGAGGGCCGCAAAGATGACTGACATCGGTGCAGACAAGGGTTTTCCCCGCGTCCCAGGCTCCGAGCCCTATCGTGGCGAGGTCGATCAACCGACCGGCACGCCTACGACAGGTCATGAGTGGGACGGCATCAAGGAACTGAACACGCCGATGCCGCGCTGGTGGCTGTGGGTGTTCTACGCCACGCATGTTTTCGCGCTGGCCTACATGATCCTCTATCCGTCGATCCCGCTTTTGCGCGATGGAACCACCGGCTTGCTCGGCTGGCACTCGCGCTCGGAAGTGGCGCAGGATCTGTCGGCGGCTGAAACCGAACGTGCAGCGCTCTACGCCCAGATCCGTGATCTGCCGGTGGAAGAGATCGTCAAGAACGACGAGTTGCGCGAAACCGCGTTCCGCGGCGGCTTCTCGGCCTTCAAGGTGAACTGCGTGCAGTGCCATGGTGCGGATGCTTCCGGCAGCCCGGGCTTTGCTAACCTGCAGGACGATGACTGGCTGTGGGGCGGCACGCTGGCCGACATCCAGACCACCATTACGCATGGCGTGCGCTTTGCCGGGGACGAGGAAACACGTTACTCGGAAATGCCGGCCTTTGGTCGCGATGGCATCCTTGAGCGTCCGCAGATTCAGGCCGTCGCCCGTCACGTTCTGGCACTCAGCAAGTCCGGCGAGGAAGACGCAGAAGGCGCCGAGCTTTATGTGCAGAACTGTGCGTCCTGCCATGGCGAAGGTGGCGAAGGCAACCGCGAGATGGGTGCGCCCAAGCTCAACGACGCCGTCTGGCTTTACAGTTCGGCTCTGACCGACATCGAGCGCCAGATCAATTCGCCGCGCCATGGTGCGATGCCGGCCTGGGGCCAGCGCCTCGATCCCGCAACCATCAAGCAACTGACCGTGTATGTTCACGAGCTCGGCGGCGGTGAGGCTTCAACGGAAGAAGAAGCCGCGACGCAGTAAAGAACCGTCATGCCGGGAAGCGACGTTTCGTCACTTTCCGGCATGCTCATCCCTGGTGTCACCTTGATCCAGATCAAGGTTGGCTTCTCTGTCGAGGCGTAGAACGCCACCATGGCTACCTTGCTCGACACCATTCACAGCGACCCGCGCGGCACCGCAGTGCCCGTGGAGAACGCGACCCCCGTCAACAATCACGAGTTCCGCGCCGACTACGAAGCGCGGCGCAAGATCTTCCCGTCCCGCGTCCAGGGTTTTTACCGGCGCCTGAAGTGGATCCTTGTCGCCGTACTGCTCGGCATCTACTGGCTGACGCCGTGGATCCGTTGGGATCGCGGGCCGAACGCGCCGGATCAGGCGGTTCTGCTCGATCTCGCCCATCGCCGCTTCTACTTCTTCACGATCGAGATCTGGCCGCAGGAATTCTATTACGTCGCCGGCCTGCTGATCATGGCAGGCCTCGGCCTCTTCCTCGTCACCTCGGTGGCCGGCCGCGCCTGGTGCGGCTATGCCTGTCCGCAAACCGTCTGGACAGACCTGTTCATCCAAGTCGAGCGCTGGGTGGAAGGCGACCGCAACGCCCGCATGAAACTCGATGCCGCGCCCTGGAACCTGACCAAGTGGCGCAAGCGCTTGACCGTCTGGGCCTCGTGGATCCTGATTTCGGTGGCAACCGGCGGCGCCTGGGTGTTTTACTTTGCCGATGCGCCGACGCTCGCCCGCGAGATCGTCACGCTTCAGGCTGCCCCGACCGCCTATTTCACCATCCTCACGCTCGCCGCCACCACCTTCTGGCTGGCCGGTTTCATGCGCGAACAGGTCTGCACCTACATGTGCCCCTGGCCGCGCATCCAGGGCACGATGCTCGATGAAAATTCGCTGATCGTCACCTATAATGACTGGCGCGGCGAACCTCGCTCACGCCATTCCAAGAAGGCGGTGGCGCAGGGGCTCGATGTCGGCGATTGCGTGGATTGCAATGCCTGCGTCGCCGCTTGTCCCATGGGCATCGACATTCGCGACGGTCAGCAGCTTGAATGCATCACCTGCGCGCTGTGCATCGACGCCTGCGACACGGTGATGGACAAGGTCGGCCGGCCGCAGGGCCTGATCTCCTATTCCACGCTGGTCGACTTCGAGCATCATACCCAGACCACGAAGGCGCAAGGACGCGAAGCCGCCAAGGCGGAGCAGAAGCGCGTGTCGCTCGCCCGCATGGCCACCCCGCGCACCATTCTCTACTTCGCGCTGTGGGCCGCGATTGGGCTCGGCATGCTGTTCGTGCTGTTTACGCGCGGCCATCTGGATGTCACGGTGCTGCATGATCGTGCGCCGCTCTACACCACGCTGTCCGATGGTTCGGTGCGCAACGGCTTCACGCTCAAGCTTGCCAGCAAGACACTGGAAGAGCGTCCGCTCGAACTTCACCTCGAAGGTCTGGAAGATGCGGTGATGTGGACGGCCGAAAACGAAACGCGGGCCCGTTCGCTCTCCGTGATCGTTCCGCCGGATGCGGTGC
>NZ_DAMBUH010000128.1:0-9245 GCF_032053605.1 Tianweitania sp. | reverse complement strand
GCGCCAAGGCGAGCGTCGTGACGATCGCGATCGCCATGCCGATCATGCCGTAGATATTGCCCTGCCTGCTGGTGGTGGGATGCGACAGGCCACGCAGCGCCATGATGAACAGGACGCCGGAAACGAGATAAAGGAAGGAAGCGACGTTGATGCTCATGAACTAGCGCTCCTTCTTCTTGTACATCGCCAGCATGCGCTGCGTGACAAGGAAGCCGCCGAAGATGTTCACGGAAGCGAGGATCAAGGCAATGAAGCCGAAGCCGGTCGCCAGACCGGAGGCCGAGATGCCGACCGCCAGAAGCGCACCCACCACGATCACCGATGAGATCGCGTTGGTCACGGCCATCAGCGGCGTGTGCAACGCCGGCGTCACCGACCAGACAACGTAATAGCCGACAAAGATCGCCAGCACGAAGATCGCCAAACGGAACACGAAGGGATCGATCACCCCGCCCGATGCGGCATGAACGGCCTGCGCAACATTGTCGTTGTGCGCGAGCGCCAGATGAAGGTTGGTGATTGCCGCGTCGACGCGATCAAGCGCGTCCTGAACTGCCGTGTTTTCCATCAAGCTGCTCCTTCCGGCTTGCCGGCCTGCTCGCCGTCAACCGCAGCGGCCTCTTCGGGCGCCGCTTCAAGGCCGGGCTCGGTGCTGACCGCTTCTGCAGGTGCGGTCGGCGCAGCCACAGGTGCTGCCGATGCGAAATTGGGGTGAACCACAGCGCCGCCATGGGTCAGCAACGTCGCCTTCACCAACTCGTCGTCCGGATTGACCACGATCGTCTTCGAGGTCTTGTCGACCATCGATTCCAGGAAGGCGTAGAGGTTGCGCGCGTAAAGCAGCGAGGCGGACGCCGCGATGCGACCGGCAACATTGGTGTGGCCAACGATCGTGACGCCGTTTTCAAGCGTGATCACGGCATCCGCCACGGCGCCTTCGACATTGCCGCCGCGTTCAACCGCGAGATCGACGAGGACCGAGCCGGGCTTCATCGCCGCAACCATCGCAGCCGAAACCAGCTTCGGCGCAGGGCGGCCTGGGATCAGCGCCGTCGTGATGACGATGTCCTGCTTGGCAATGTGATCGGCAACAAGCGCTGCCTGCTTGTCCTGATACGCTTTGGACATTTCCTTGGCATAGCCGCCTGCCGTTTCGGCTGCCTTGAACTCTTCATCCTCGACAGCAACGAACTTGGCGCCGAGCGAGGCCACCTGTTCCTTGGCGGCGGGGCGCACATCGGTGGCGGTAACAATGGCGCCCATGCGGCGCGCGGTGGCAATCGCCTGCAAACCTGCAACGCCGGCGCCCATCACGAACACCTTGGCAGCGGGCACGGTGCCGGCCGCCGTCATCATCATCGGAAGGGCGCGGTCGTAAACGGCTGCGGCATCAACCACGGCCTGATAACCGGCAAGATTTGCCTGGCTGGACAGCACGTCCATGACCTGAGCGCGGGTGATGCGCGGCATGAACTCCATGGCGAAAGCAGAGATGCCCGCGGACGCCATGGCCTCGACCTCGGCCTGCTTGCCATAGGGATCCATGGTCGCGATGACCAGCGCGCCCGACTTGTAGCCTCGGATCTCGTCCGCAGAGGGGCGACGAACCTTGAGCACGACGTCAGCGCTTGAAGCATCGGCAACACTGCCGATCGTTGCGCCCATCTTGGTGAATTCGCTGTCGGGGATCCGCGAACGCAGCCCGGCTTCGGCTTCCACCACGACATCGAGCCCAAGCGCCTTCATGCGCTTGACCGTGTCAGGTGAGGCCGCAACACGCGGCTCCGCCGGATCAATCTCTTTTGGAATAAAGACGGTCTGAGCCAACAGCGCGCCCCTTTCGCCGTTGAAGTTTCAGGAAGGAAGCGGCTTCAGCCTAGGCTCAAGCCGTTCAAGCGGAGCGCAGGAAGAAGGTCCCGCCGGCGCAGATGATGGCGAACAGGATGATGGACGAAATAAATCCGCCTCCCATGAAGAAGCCGAAAGCCATCGCGATCATAAGAGCAACAAGCACGAGCGTGCCGTACTTGGTCAGCGCAAGAAAACCTTCATAGGTTTTCTCATGCTCGGAATAATCCATCTCGGCGCCCATTTCGAGCGGCCCGCTTGGCGTCTGATCAGCCATGTTTACCCCCACAAGCAAGATTGTTCTCGCACATAGCGAAACTCCGAGATCAGGGCAATGGCGCACTTGTCGCGGCGGAAGGCCTGATAGGAGATGAGTCTACAGAACGCCTTACCCGCCAAGCTGCGGAAATAGGCCGACCAGTCCGATAATGATCAGGTACAGCGCGACGATATAGTTGAGCAGGCGGGGCATGATCAGGATCAGCACGCCGGCAATCAGCGAAATCAGCGGCGTCAAAGTCAGGGCAGTCAGGGTCATGAGAGTCTCCTAAGGTTCGCTTGGGAACGAACGGTGGCGCCGAAGGTTCAAAGAACCCCGTGCACCCGCGCATGATAGATCAACAGGATCGTCTTGGCGTCGCGAATGCGGCCATCGGCAATCGCGGCCAGGGCGTCATCGAAGCCCATTTCCACGACCTCGATGTCCTCGCCCTCATCTACCAGCCCGCCGCCAAGGCTGGGCCGGGACGCCGGATCATATTCGGCCAGAAACAGATGCAGCCGCTCGGTCACCGCACCGGGGCTGGAAAAGCAGTCCGTGATGCTCTGCGGTTCTCCAATTGCGTACCCGGTTTCTTCGGCGACCTCGTGCCGGATCGCGTCTGCCGGATCGCGGTCATCGAGGAGGCCCGCCGGCACTTCCAGCATCATGCCATCGGCCACGCCATTCAGGTAGGCCGGCAGCCGGAACTGCCGCGTCAGGATGATGCTGCGCCGCTCCTTGTTGTAAAGCAGAATGCCCGCGCCGCTGCCGCGGTCGAACACTTCGCGCTTCTGCTGCTGCCATGTGCCATCGGAACGGCGAACATCGATCGTGTAGTTGCGCAGCGTGTACCAGTTATCCGACAGGACCTGGACATCGCGGATAGCAACGTCGCCCTTCTCGTCGGAGCGAGGCTCAACCAAGGGGTTGTGTTTCGGCGGCTTGGTCACGATCCCTCGCATTCCGGTAACAAAAGCACACCGGGGACTGCCGGCGCTTGAATCAGACGCTCAATGATTCCCCTGCCCGCGTCCACCTGCATCTCATAGGAGATCAGGCGGCTGGCCGGTAATATTTCGCGGTCGGCAGGATCGTCAGCGGCGCCAACTCCCCCGGCCCCGGCCGCGCAAACAACATCCGCCGCTCCGCCGCCGTGGAGCGGAAGAAGGGGAACCGGCGCAGGGTGTTTTCCATGTTCTTGTCGCAACGCGATTCAAACAAGATGCCTTGAACCGTCACGCTGGCATAGTCTCTTGGCTCCGCTATCCGAACCGAATTGAAAATGCGCTGGTAGAATGCCGTATGCTCGTCTCGAACCATCGAGAGGCAGCTGGTCGTATTGAAGTAAGCGGCTCCCGTCACAGCCAATCGCAAGGTAAGATAAGGCAGAGGTCGGTATAACCGGATGAGGGCGGGATCCGCAGCCAAACGGCTAGGATCGATAAAGCTGTCTCCACGCGCAAGTCTTGGACCAAGTACATCACCAAACACGGTCATGGCGGGAGCATATGGCTCTGCCGCATGCAGGTGATGAACACGGATCGTGCTTGCAAGTTGACCATCGATGAAGACACCAAAGCGGTGGCAATTTGGTGCATCATCCAGATCATCCTTCATCGCCTGCATTGGCGATTCAGACACGATGCCGTGTGTGCGATAGGCGCGATATCGAAGCTTATAGATCGCTTCCAGATCCTCGCCGCTGTTACATCGACGGTATTCCACGCGTTCAAGCAGCGTCAGGACGTTTCTTGCAAACCCCTGCGGCTCCTCATCGACCGCACCCACCTGTGCCGTCGCAGCCATTTCCGTAGTCCTCATCAAGCATCCCCATCTGCTTCGGCCATCAGCCGTAAAGCGCGAAACAGATCAGTAAAATCTAAAATACCAAAAGCTGTGTTTACGTTTCGTTAGGGTTAACGATGATAGGAGTTTGAACGATGGTCGGCGACTCGTCGAGCGACAAGGCTGCGTCAGCCTTTTAAATGGCGCTGATTTGACGGGTTTTCCGCAGCTCTTTTCCGAACGGCCACATGGTCGCGGCGATCGTGTTGATTCCCGAGCCGTTCAAAGCGGCTCCGAACAGGAAGCCTTGCAGCAGGTCAGGCTCGACCGTGTCGGAGAGAATGCGCAACTGCTCAAAGGTTTCGACCCCCTCGACCGTGACCTGCAGCCCCAACGACCGGGACAGCCCCACGATCCCCTTCAGCAGGGTCAACGACCTTTCATTACGAGCAAGGTCCATGATGAAGCTGCGGTCGATCTTGATCTTGTCGAGCGGCAGCGTGTGCAGGTAGCTCAAGCTTGAATAGCCAGTGCCGAAATCATCCAAAGCAATCCGGACACCCAGTGCCTTGAGATCCTCAAGATAGTGGCGGCTCTGCGACTTGTCGGCGAGCAGCGCTGTTTCCGTGACCTCGATCTCCAGCCTGCCGGGCTCAAGGCCGGATTGCTCGAGCGCCAGCCTTACATGCTCGACGATGTTGCCGTCCCGGAAATCCTTCGCCGATAGATTGACCGACACGCCTATCTGCTCAGGCCAGGTCAGGCATTCACGGCATGCCATATTCAAAACGAAGATGCTGACATCGGAGATAATGCCGATTTCTTCCGCCAGCGCGATGAAGACTGATGGTGAGATCGGGCCGAGTTCGGGATGGTCCCACCGGCACAGCGCTTCACATCCATCGATGCGCATGGAGTTCAGCCCCACGATTGGCTGATAAACCACCCGCAACTTGCCATTCTCGACGGCACTCCGGAGATCTGCCTTCATGATCTGCCGGTTGCGGAAAGCATCGTCCATGGCGGTTTCGAAGATCCGCCAACCGTTCTTTCCTTGCTCCTTGGCCTTGTAGAGCGCCAGATCCGCCTTCACGAACATGCTGTCGACATCCGTGCGCTGGACAGCGGAAAGAACTGCTCCGGCGCTCACCTGCAGCCGCAGGAGGTGGCCCGCAACATCCACGTCACCCGATACGCGTTCAAAAACCTCGCTCAGCAGAAGGACGAACTCGTCCTGGTCCTTTACCTGATCGAAGAACAAGACGAACTCATCGCCGCCGAAGCGACTGACCTTGATCGTGTCTGAGGCGAAGCTACTGAGCTTGCTCGCCACTGCGTAGATCAAACCATCGCCGATGGGATGGCCGAGCGTGTCGTTGACACTCTTGAAATCGTCGAGGTCGACCACAACCAGACCGCAGAGGCGACTGCGGTCTCCAATCGTCATGTGTTCCGCCACAAGCTCGTGGAAGTAAGCCCGGTTTGGAAGCCCTGTCAGGCTGTCATAGCGGGCCATGAAGCGGATGCGTTCCTCGGCATCAATGCGTGCCGTGACATCCTCGAACGTGATGACCCCAAGATCGTTCGATCCTTCGCGCGCCGAAAATTCGATATGGCGGCCATCAGAGAAACTGACGAGCAACTTGCGATCACGCTGATCGCGCAAAGCGCGCCCAAGCTGGCTTTCAACATAATGACAGTCTTTCGCCTCCATCAGCCCGGCTGCGACACCACGCATCAAAAGGGAATGAAGGGTTCGGCCGATCATCTTTGACGGAGAGCGCATACCGAGCATGTGCGCGGCTTCCGCATTGGCCACGACAATCTGGCCTTGCGCGTTCATCATAGCCAGGCCGTGGGACATCGTGTTCAAGGCACGATCGAAGCGCTGTGCGATCTGCTTGGACGATTTGCCTTCCATGATTGCGGTAAACAGCACGGTGCGAACATGCGTGGCCATCTTGATGGTGATGACCATGAACGGCACGATGAGCAGACCTAGAAGGATGTGATACAGATCGCCGTTCAGCATCAGGCCGGTCGCGATCGGCAGCACGATGGTCAGGGCCAGTATGTTGACCATCTTGCGCGAGCCATAGTTGCGACCAACGATGGTGATCGTCGATCCCATGGCCGTTGCAATCGATGCAAGTTCGCCAAAATCGTCCGGAACAAGGTAGATCGTCGCGAAACAGAAAAGCCCCAGGCAAAACCCCTGGAATGTTCCACATGCGAGATAGATGGCCTCCCATCGGCGCGCTGACGCACCGTCGGTGATACTGCCTTTTCGGTGAAAGTAGACAATGACGCTGGCTCGGATCGCGCCAGCCAGGAACATCAGAGCAGTGAGTGCCAGATAGATCCAGTGCCCTGTCAAGCGGTACACAAGGGATCCCATCAACGCATGACAGCAGGCGCCCATCAGCAGCGTTGACGGATCGTTGAAAAGCGACCGTACAAACCCCGCATAGATGTCGGCTGAAATGTCCTCTGCTTTGCTCTGCATCGCGCCTATGGATCCGCTCCATCACCGGTATCAGGCTGCAATTAAGAAATAACTTATGTCATGTCGTCGACTGGCCAGCCTGCCTGCGTCTTCACGAGCCTCCTTCCTGCTCGGCTGTCATTTGCACCCTCCCTCCGAAACATCATGGTGGAAGCGTCCGATAGCGGAGGTCAAGAGCAGTTGATGCCTACTTCTTATCCCTTCGCCGCACTTTTAAGCCTGCAACAACTCTGCTAGTGCGCGGGATGCTCGTGGAATGCTGGTTGTTGCGCCGTGCATGGGGTCGAGCATACAGTCGGGTCGGCGGGTGGTGGGATGATGCGCCGTCGTGGGAGGAGGTTCTGCATGAAAGCTTTGCTCGCTTTTGCGAGGGCGGTTGATCGCGTCAACGAGATGATCGGCAAGATCTTTGCCTGGGCGATCCTGGCGGCGATCCTGGTCAGCGCCGGCAATGCCATTATTCGCAAGACGTTCAACGTGTCGTCGAATGCCTGGCTCGAACTGCAATGGTATCTGTTCGGCGCAGCCTTCCTTCTGGCCGCTGCCTATACCCTGAAGCAGAACGAGCATATCCGCGTCGACATCGTTTACGGCATGTGGTCGCGCCGCACGCAACACTGGATCGACCTGTTCGGGCATGTGTTCTTTCTCATGCCGTTCGTGCTGCTGATGATCTACTACTTCTGGCCCTACTTCCTCCTATCCTACCGCAATGGCGAGACCTCATCGAGCGCCGGCGGTCTGCTGATCTGGCCGGCCAAGTCGCTGCTTCTGATCGGCTTCGTAATGCTGGGGCTGCAGGGTATTTCCGAAATCATCAAGAAGATCGGCGTGATGCGCGGCTTGATCGAGGATCCCAATCCCTTCGTGTCGGCCCATGAAGCGGCTGAACTCGAAGGTCAGGCCATCGCGGAGGAGATCCGCAAATGATGGCTTTGATCGCCGAGAACATGGCGCCGATCATGTTCGTGTCGCTGATCGTATTCCTGATCCTGGGATACCCGGTCGCCTTCTCGCTTGCCGCCAACGGTTTGCTGTTTTTCGTGATCGGCGTTGAACTGGCGCCGGTGTCCGGCGGCAACATCAACCTGTCCTGGCCGCTGCTTTACGCTCTGCCTGACCGCTTCTGGGGGACGCTTGCCAACGAAACATTGTTGGCGATCCCGTTCTTTACATTCATGGGCATCGTGCTGGAAAAAAGCGGCATGGCCGAGGATCTGCTCGATACGATCGGGCAGCTGTTCGGTCCGATCCGCGGCGGCCTGGCCTATGCGGTGATCCTCGTCGGCGCCCTGCTGGCGGCCACCACGGGCGTTGTCGCGGCATCCGTGATCGCGATGGGCCTGATCTCGCTGCCGATCATGATGCGCTATGGCTATGACCGGCGCCTGTCGTCAGGCGTGATTGCCGCATCCGGCACGCTGGCGCAGATCATCCCGCCGTCGCTCGTTTTGATCGTGCTGGCCGACCAGCTCGGCCGCTCGGTCGGCGACATGTACAAGGGCGCGCTGATCCCCGGCCTCGTTCTGGTCGGTTTGTACATGCTCTACATCCTGATCATGTCGATCGTGCGCCCCAAGTCGATGCCGGCTTTGCCGCTCGAAGCGCGCACGCTCGGCCATGGCGTGACCTCGCTGTTGATCGCCTTGGCTGTTTGCGGCGGCATCAGCTACGGCGCGCATGTGCTGCTTTATCCGAGCCAAGGACCTGACGCCGACATTCTCGGCGGCGTCGTTGGCGTGCTCGTGATCTACGTGTTTGCGATCACCGACAAGGCGATGAACCTCAACATCATGTCGCGCCTGGCGCAGCAGGTGATCATCGTCCTGATCCCACCGTTGGCGCTGGTGTTTCTGGTGCTCGGCACGATCTTCCTCGGCATTGCGACGCCAACCGAAGGCGGCGCGATGGGTGCCGTCGGCGCGCTGATCCTGGCCGCTTTCAAGGGCCGGCTGCGCATGGACGTCATCACCGGTGCGCTGACCTCGACCACGCGCCTGTCCGCCTTCGTGATGTTCATCCTGCTTGGCGCCCGCGTGTTCTCGCTCACCTTCTATGGCGTTAATGGTCATCTGTGGGTGGAACACCTGCTGACCTCCCTGCCGGGCGGTGAAGTGGGCTTCCTGATCGCGGTCAACGCGCTGGTCTTCTTCCTGGCGTTCTTCCTCGACTTCTTCGAGCTCGCTTTCATCATCGTGCCGCTGCTTGCACCGGCTGCCACCGCGATGGGCATCGATCTCATCTGGTTCGGCGTGCTGCTTGGCGTGAACATGCAAACGAGCTTCATGCATCCGCCCTTCGGCTTCGCGCTGTTCTTCCTGCGCTCGGTCGCGGCTCGCGTGCCCTATCTCGACCGTGTCACGGGCAAGAAGATCCAGCCGATCACCACAGGCCAGATCTATTGGGGCGCTGTTCCATTTGTCGGCATCCAGCTCTTGATGGTGGCACTCGTGATCATCTTCCCGGGCATGGTGATGCACTACAAGGGCGACGCGCCCGTGATCGATCCGAACACGATCCAGATCGATATTCCGGGCTTCGGCGATCAGGGCGGCGGCATGCCGAGCTTCGAAGTGCCCTCGCTCGGTGCACCGCCCTCCTTCGACACACCGCCGGCCATCCCCGGCCAGGAAGGGCAGCCGGCACAACCGGCAGCCCCGCCTCCACCCGACCTGTCGCAGCCGCCTTCCTTCAATTGAAGGCGATCGCTTGATCCGAAAACCCCGGCTGCAAAGTCGGGGTTTTTCGTAAGAGGACTAGATGCGTCCTTCGAGGCTCGTGTGCCGCGCCTGGCTCGATGCTCTCGAGCTTGTGCGGGCTCGCACCTCAGCAACCGTATTGTTG
>NZ_DAMBUH010000127.1:0-9280 GCF_032053605.1 Tianweitania sp. | reverse complement strand
CGATTGGCCATCCTTGCGCCGCCCGCTCCTTGCCGCCTTCGCCTTCGCCATAGCCCTGTCGCTCGGCGATCTCGGCGTCATCGCCTTGTTCGGCTCGGATGCGGTGAAGACACTGCCCTATCTTCTGCTCGAGCGCATGGGCAGCTACCGTACCGCCGACGCGGCCGGGCTCGGCCTGTTTCTCGCCGCGCTGACCCTGGCGCTCATGCTCCTGTCCGACCGCCTTGGGAGAAGCCGGCAATGAATGGCCTCACCATCCGCTTCGACCAGGTCGCCTTCTCTTACGGTGAAGCCCAGTTCCTGTTCGACGCCACCGTCTCGGCCGGCACAATCACGGCTGTGATGGGCCCGAGCGGCTCCGGCAAATCCACCCTGCTCAACTTGGTTGCTGGCTTCGAAACCCCAGCAACCGGCCGCCTGCTGATCGGCGAGCAGGATATGCGCGATGTCGGGCCAGCCGAGCGCCCGGTGTCGATGATCTTTCAGGAAAACAACCTCTTCGCCCATCTCACCGTCGAGCAGAATATCGGCCTGGGACGCTCACCCTCCCTCAAGCTGACGCCGGAAGACAAGCACGCCATCACCGAAGCGCTCGAAGCCACCGGCTTGGCAGGCAAGCAAAAGCGCCTGCCGCGCGAACTCTCCGGTGGCGAACGCCAACGTGTCGCGATCGCACGCGCCCTCGTGCGCCAGCGTCCCGTTCTGCTGCTGGACGAACCCTTCGCCTCGCTCGGCCCCGCTTTGCGCGCGGATATGCTGGACGAGATCCGTGCCCTTCACGCCCGGCTCAACCTCACCATCCTGTTCGTGACGCATCATCCAGAAGATGCCAGCCGGCTTGCCCAAGACGTGATCTTTCTGGAAGACGGCAGAACAATCGCTCAAGGCTCCGCTGCCAGCTTTTTCAGCGAAAGCGGTCCGCTCGCCTTTCGCCGCTATCTCGGCCAAGTCGGTTAGCAGGCAGGTTTGTTGCCCGGATGACGACATAATTTGTCGCCAGACGTGAAACGCGTCTTGCGCCCTCTTGTTGTAAGACGCAGCAGGATGTGGCTAGGTTTCACGCAACCTCGTGGGCCGAATCCGAGAGTCGAAGGGGCGTTTTCTGAATCAGTCGTCGCATAGCACCCGGTCTCCGTCGAACATGGCGGGGAAACGCATCCGCCGCGTCGCGAGTGCCGTGGTGATGCTTGCGTTTGCGTCGGGCTGCGTCAGCATGGATTCGTTCAAGGACGATCCGTCGCTGAAATCTGTGCGGCCATCCGACAATCCCGTCACGGTCGACAACGTCCAGCGCAATGACCGGCTGGCCGCCGTCGCGAAGGCACAGCACCCGCGCATTCTCGCGACCTATGGCGGAGAATATTCCGACCCGAAGCTCGAGCGCATGGTGGCCAAGGCCATAGGCGCGCTGACGCTCGATCCGGAAAACCCGGCCCAGACCTTCCGCATCACCATCCTGAATTCGCCCAACGTCAACGCTTTCGCGCTGCCCGGCGGCTATCTCTATGTCACGCGTGGCCTGTTGGCGCTGGCCAACGATTCCGCCGAACTCGCTGCCGTGATCAGCCACGAAATGGCCCACGTCACCGCCAATCACGGTCTTCAGCGCCAACAGCGTGAGGCCGAAGAAGAGCTGGCCTCCAAGGTCGTCAGCGACGTGCTGGGCGGCGACCAGAACGCCAAGCTGGCGCTGATTCGCAACAAGCTGCGCATGGCCCAGTTCTCGCGCAATCAGGAACTGGAAGCCGACGCCATCGGCATTCGCGCACTCGGCCGCGCCGGCTACGACACCTTCGCGTCGCCGCGCTTCCTGCAGTCGATGGGCGCTTATGCCGATTTCCGCAATGTCAGTGGCGCCACCGATCCGAGCCTCGACTTCCTGGCGAGCCATCCCAACACGCCGCAGCGCATCGAGCTGGCGCAGCGCCACGCCCGCCAGTTCGGCACGCCCGGAACCGGTTCGCGCGATCGCGACTCCTTCCTCGCCGGCATTGATGGCCTGCTTTACGGCGACACGCCGGAAGAAGGCTATGTGCGCGGCCGCACCTTCCTGCATCCGCGTCTCGGTGTCTCCTTTACCGTGCCGGAAGGGTTCTCCATCGACAATTCCGCGGAAGCCGTGACCGCCACTGGCCCCGGCGACATCGCCGTGCGCTTCGACGGCGTCACCATCGACCGCAACACCACGCTCGCCAACTATCTGCGCTCCGGCTGGGTCGCCGGCCTGGACGATGCCAGCGTGCGCGAAACCACTGTCAATGGCAGCGAAGCCGCCAACGCCAAGGCGAAGGTCGATGGCTGGCAGTTCGATGTCACTGTGGTTCGCGCCGGCGATCAGGTTTACCGCCTGCTGACCGCCGCACCGCTCGCAAGCCCCGCACTCGACACGGTTGCCGGCACGGTCACCTCCAGCTTCCGCGTTCTGTCGCCGGAAGAAAAGGCCGCCCTGAAGCCCCTGCGCGTTCGCGTGGCGATCGTTCGCCCCGGCGACACGCTGGCGTCGCTTGCCACGCAGATGCAGGGCGTCGACCGCAAACTCGACCTCTTCCGCCTCCTCAACGCGCTGCCGCCAGGTGCGACGCCTGCGCCTGGGGATAAGGTCAAGATCATCACCGATCGGTAGACGGAAACGTTCTTCGGACGCTGCACGCCTCTTAGGGCTGAATGGACTCAGCCATCAACTGCAAGCAAAGCGTGGGGTTCGCCCTCCAACCCCATTGCTGGCGCATTGCTCACTGCCTGCGCTATGCTACACATTTCGCGCCGAGCTTCGTGAGTTTTGACCCTGCAAACTTCAATCCCTCTCGATCTTACTGGCCCTGCCAGTCATACGTTGAAGCTGGAGGCCGGACGGGGCGATCTCATGATCGGCCCCAAAGGCTCGGGCAAGCCCGACCTTATTGTGGAGCCCACGAGCAGGGTTAACTGGCAGGTCTTTGATGCCATAAGCACTGGCGCCGGGTATAATTGGCCGCGCTTTCTTGCATACGAAGGCAACGACGTTTCGATCTTCGATTGGTTGAAAACGCGCGAAACGGAGCGGCTGACCTTCCGCCCCTGCGCAGATCTTACCATCGACATGTCGGACGCAAGGCTGGACACATTGGAGATCGAGCCGCGCGGCTATGGTCTGCGCCTTACCCTCCCCATTGGGCTGCGCAGGCTTGCCATCAAGGGCGATCCGAGCGTCATTGACTGGGCGCATACTCCAGACTTCGACAACATACAAGTCAAGATTTCAGCCAGCACCGATTTTGACCTGACCAGTCTGCATGGCTTGAAATGGCGAGAGAACATCCGCTATCTCGGCATTACCCGCGCAGTGGTCGGGGACGAAGGCTTCGATTGCGCCAGTCTGACCCAATGCAAAATTCTGCAGTTTTTGCGGCTCTATGGTGGGATGCGGAATCTTGAAGCCTTGTCGCAACTGCCGCTTCAAGGGCTCGAGTTGCGGTTTGTGCCTGACCTATCAAGCCTGCCGAATGTTTCAGGCTGGCCGTTGCAAAACTTGGTCGCCTGGAATGTCGATGAAGCGCGTGGCAACCAATTAGTGACCGAGCTGAAGTCTACGGGGAACGAGGTTCGGATCAGCCAGTTGCGCAGCAAAGCTTGGTTCGTCGCCGAACATGGCCTCCCCTTTGCTGCCTGGCCTAAGAAAAATGAAAAACCTGCCAGCAAGGCTTTCAAGTCTGCCGCTAAACATCTGAGCAAGGCGAATGCACCGGTGGAAGCCAAGGCCGTCATCAAGGCGTTCGCCGACGCCATAAACGCGCTCGATGGTATCGAGACATCGGAGCGCGAGGACGCTGCCGAAGCTGTGCGGCTCCTGGCGGAAACACGACCTGATCTGATCTCGGCCGAACAGGCGCAATCCCAGTTCGACGTGGTTCGGCGCTTCTAATCTACAGTTCACAAACCAGTCGCTGACCCTCCAGTCTTGAACGCCCCGGGAATGATCCTGTCCGATGAACCTTGACTTCTCGTGCGTGGACCAGATCGGTGGAGACGGCAGCTATGCAGGGGCAACCGACCCAGGGCAGACCGGAAGGAATACCCCTCCACCCCTTCAGGACTCCACACCATGAAAACGGAAGCCTCCGTCCTCCGGCTGTCGATCGTGGTCACGCTGATGACGGCTGTGGTGGGTCTTGGCTTCGGCCTTTTGTCGGGCTCGTCGGCCATCCTGTTTGATGGCGTTTACACGCTGATCGATGCCTCGATGACCGGCGTTGCCCTGCTGGTGTCCAGCCTGATCGTGCGCTCCGGCACCAAGCAAGGCAAGCCGCGCTTCATGGAGCGCTTCACGATGGGTTTCTGGCATCTGGAGCCGATGGTTCTGGCCTTGAACGGAACCCTGCTGATGGGTGCGGCCGTTTACGCGCTGTTGACCGCGATCGAAAGCCTGCTTGCCGGCGGTCGCGTGCTCGCCTTCGACCAGGGCATCGTCTACGGCACCGTTACGGTTCTCACTGCCGTTGTGATGGCTACTCTGGTGCAGCGGGCTAACCGCCACCTTGGCTCCGAGCTTCTTGCGTTGGACGCCAAGGCCTGGTGGACCTCGGCCGCGCTCACGGCCTCGCTGCTCGTCGCCTTCCTGTTCGGCTATCTCATTGAGGGAACCCGGTGGACATGGTTGATCCCCTATGTCGACCCGGTCATCCTGATGCTGATCTGCCTGATCGTCATCCCGATCCCGATCGGCACCATCAAGCAGGCCTTGTCCGACATGCTCTTGGTCACACCGGTGGAATACAAGCGCGAGGTGGACCGCGTCGCGGAAGCCATCGTGGAGCGATATGGCTTCATCGGCCACCGCGCTTATGTCGCGAAGGTAGGGCGTGGCCGTCAGATCGAGCTGTGCTTTATCGTGCCGGTCGGACAGCCGCCACGACGTCTGGAAGAATGGGATGCCATCCGCGACGAGATCGGTGAAGCGATCGGCGATGCAGGCCCCGACCGCTGGCTGACCATCGCCTTTACGACAGACCCGGATTGGGCCGAATGAAGCCTGCCCCGGCCGAAGATCAGGCCGCGATCATCTGCAATTCTGGATTGACCTTGATCAGCGCTGCACGGAGCTTTTCCATGGCGCGGTTTTCGATTTGGCGAACGCGCTCCTTGGAGATGCCGAGCTTGGCGCCGAGCGACTCCAGCGTCGCGCCGTCATCCTGCAGGCGGCGCTCTTCGATGATCCGGCGCTCGCGCTCGTTCAGCACCTCCAGCGCCGAGCCCAGCCAGCGCGAACGGCGCTCCACATCGATAGTCTCGGTTACGATTTCGTCCGGCAGCGGAGCGTCCGACACCAAAAAGTCCATGCGATCGGAAGCGCCGTTCGAATCGTCGCCGCTTACGGGTGCGTTGAGCGATGTGTCATAGCCCGACAGACGCGAGTCCATCACGGCGACATCGGCCACCGTCACGCCCAGCACCGTCGAAATCTCCTCGTAGATCGCAGCGTTGGACAGAGGCTCGGAGCCCTGTGCCAACCGCGCACGCAGACGGCGCAGGTTGAAGAACAGCGCCTTTTGCGCCGAACTGGTGCCGCCGCGAACGATCGACCAATTGCGTAGAATGTAATCCTGGATCGAAGCGCGGATCCACCAGGTCGCATAGGTGGAGAAACGCACTTCGCGATCGGGTTCGAAGCGGGCCGCAGCCTCCAATAGGCCGACATGGCCTTCCTGGATCAGATCGCTCATCGACAGGCCGAAATAACGGAACTTGGCCGCCATTGAAATGACGAGCCGCATATGGGCAGTGGTGATCTTGTGGAGCGCTTCCTGATCCTGATGATCTTTCCAGCGCAAAGCGAGGTCGTGTTCCTCGCCCCGTTCGAGATAGGGAGCCTTCATGGCGGCGCGGATCAAGGTTCGCTTTGCCGTATCGTCCATGGTGCTACCCCGCTCATTGAACCGGCTGTTACGCCATGCCTGGGAGAGGGAATTCCAACGCTACTCGCAGCCGGCGCGAGTCCCAGGCGTTGAATGAACGCGGGATGAACGGGAATGTTCCAGGAAAACGAACTAGCGCTGCCGGTTTTATTTTCAAGCTGTTCACGAAAGTGCCCCTAGGCACATCCCCAACAAACCCCAATATCCCGGGCTCGGCGCATCACGGCTGTTAAGCTCCTTCCCATGCGCCGCGAACTCCCAAGGACAACGCATCTATGACCAATCTTTTTGAACCCTATTCCCTTGCCGATCTGACTTTGAAAAACCGCTTCGTGGTTGCGCCCATGTGCCAATATTCCGCACAGCAGGGCATGCCCAATGACTGGCACTTCGTTCATCTCGGCCGCTTTGCGCTCGGCGGCTATGCGCTGGTGATCGCCGAAGCCTCCGCTGTTTCCCCCAAGGGCCGCATCACCTATGCCGACACCGGCATCTGGAACGACGAGCAGGCGGCTGAGTGGAAGCGCATCACCACTTTCCTGCATGCCAATGGTGCCGCTGCCGGCATCCAGCTCGCCCACGCCGGCCGCAAGGCTTCGACCGCCCTGCCGTGGCGCAAGGGCTTCGACGAGACGGCAGAAGAAAAGCAGATCTACGCCTTTGAAAACTGGACCCCGGAGGCACCGAGCGCGGAGGCCCACGGACCGGACTTCGTTGAACCGTCCGAGCTAAGCGTGGAAGCAATCGCGCAACTGGTGCAGGATTTCGCCGACGCCGCCAAGCGCTCCGACGAGGCCGGCTTTGACGTGGTCGAGATCCACGGCGCGCATGGCTACCTCATCAACCAGTTCCTGTCGCCGGTCGCCAACCACCGCACCGACGCCTATGGCGGCTCGTTCGAAAACCGCATGCGCTTCCCCCTGGAAGTCGTGAAGGCCGTGCGCGCCGTTTGGCCGAAGAGCAAGCCGCTGTTCCTGCGCGTCTCCGCCACCGACGCCCTGCCGGAAGGCCTGACGCCGGATCACGTCGCCGAATTCGCGAAAAAGGCCCATGCCGCCGGCGTCGATATGGTGCATTGCTCGTCGGGCGGCTTTGCCGGTGCTTCCATTACTGCTGCGCCCAACTACCAGGTGCCGCTGGCTGCCGCCATCAAGCAGAAGGCGGGCGTTCCTACCACGGCCGTCGGCCTGATCGTCACGCCGGAAGATGCAGCGCAGATCATCGACAACGGCGATGCGGATCTGGTTGCCATGGCGCGCGGCGCGCTCGACGATCCGAACTTCCCGCTTCATGCCCGCCGTGCGCTGGGTGGAACCAAGGGCGGCGATTATTCGGCATGGCCACGTCAGGAAGGCTATGCGGTGCGCGGCATGGACAAGGTGCTGGGCCGCGCCTGACGCACTGAACGCACGACAACAAAAAAGCCGGCTCGAAGCCGGCTTTTTTCGTCTCGAGGGGAGCCGCTGATTATGCGGCTTCTTCCTGTTCTGCCTCGTCAGCATCCACCGCGTCCGCATCATCGCCTTCGGCGACTTCATCGGTCTTGGCGCCGCGCTTCGGCCCCTTGTTCAGGTTGACCTCGATCAGGCGAACGGCTTCGGTATCCGACATCTTGTTCACAGCCGCGATCTCGCGCGCCATACGATCGAGTGCGGCTTCATAAAGCTGGCGCTCGGAATAAGACTGTTCCGGCTGGTTTTCGGCGCGGTAAAGGTCGCGCACCACTTCCGCGATCGAGATCAGGTCGCCCGAGTTGATCTTCGCATCATATTCCTGCGCGCGGCGCGACCACATGGTGCGTTTGACGCGAGCGCGGCCCTGCACGACCTTCAGTGCGCGATCGACATAATCGGTTTCTGACAGCTTGCGCATGCCGATCGAGGTTGCCTTGGCGACCGGCACCTTCAAGCGCATCTTGTCTTTCTGGAAGTCGATCACGAACAGTTCCAGCTTGTGTCCTGCGACTTCCTGCTCCTCGATGGCGGCGATGAGGCCCACACCATGCGAGGGATAAACGATGTATTCCCCGGTTTTGAAACCGTTCCGCGCAGCCGACTTCTTCTGCTGGATAGCCATACGCACTCACTCCTGTGTTCGGGGTCGACGTTTCAGTCGACCAACCGCTTGACCGGTTCGGTCAAAACTCGTAACCGCTTGCACACGAACACACCGATCGATCGCATCCGAAACCAAATCATCCCGGCCAAATGCGCGAAGCATCGGGCCAAGCATGTCTTGGTCGAAACGATCAATACCTCTGGGATTGTGGCATAAGCGCCATAAGGGGATGGTGTGTCACCGGCATTTGTGGATCAGTATCACAAAAAGCGGGACGAATCAAGATTTTGCTGCTTGCGCATGCACGCGCACTTTGCTGCCTGAGAGATGCTCATCAGGCAGGTCACGAGGGAGTGCGGCTTTCGCTTAGTCGCCTGTGCCAGGTTCCGCCGAAAAGTACTTTTCCAGCTTGCCCGGCTCGCCGTCATGCTCTTTGGCCTCGGGCAGCTCGTCCTTTTTCATGGTCAAGTTTGGCCACTTTACGGCATATTCCGCATTCAGCGACAGCCACTTGTCGAGACCCGATTCCGTGTCGGGCTTGATCGCGTCGGCCGGACATTCCGGCTCGCATACGCCGCAATCGATGCACTCATCCGGGTGGATGACGAGCATGTTCTCGCCTTCATAGAAGCAGTCGACCGGACACACCTCAACGCAATCCGTGTATTTGCAGCGGATGCAGTTGTCGGTGACGACATAGGTCATGATAAACGGCTCCCCGAAGGAGGCTCGATGCAAAAGCGCGATCGAACAGAAAATGGCTGTTATGGCTAGGGCGGAGGTAGTCCCTTTGGCCGGGACTGACAAGGGGAGCAAATGCCGCGCTTTGATGCCGCGGCGGAAGGATTTTCCTTAGACCGCCGACGAGGCGAAAACCCGGTTAATCCTCATCTCCATCCAGATCGTCATCACCGTCCTCGTCCTCAAGTTCGGTCGCCGCCAGAACGGTTGCCGGATCCGTTGGTGCGGACAGATTTGCATAAAGCGTGCGCGCCTCGGCAGCCGGCCCCCGCCGCGTGCCGGGCTGCTCCACGCGCACCACCAGCACCTGGTTCTGGAAGGTGATGGTCAAGACATCGCCGACCTTCACCGCGCGCGCGGGGTTGTCGACCTTGTCGCGATTGACGCGGATCTTGCCCGCCGCAACGAGCTTCGCGGCGAGCGTGCGCGACTTTTGCAGGCGCGCGAAAAACAGCCATTTGTCGAGGCGCTGTCTGCCCCCGTCCATTTACTTCTTCAGCTGGTCGCGGAGCGCCGCGAGCTTGGCGAAGGGCGAGTCCGGATCGATCCGTGCTGGCCGCTCGTCGCGCTTGGGTGCCGAGGAGAACTTG
>NZ_DAMBUH010000126.1:4823-9346 GCF_032053605.1 Tianweitania sp. | reverse complement strand
CGCCCGACACGCGGTAATCCGGCGGTGGCGGTGGTGCTGCCGGCTCACCTTCGCGCGGCTTGGGCGGCAGCGCATTGCTTGCGGTCAGCCGCAGCGTGCCGGCGTAATCCGGCTTGCGATCGGCAAACTTCAGCGTGCCGTCGAGTTCCCCGGCGATCGGATAGGCATCTGGTCCGCCGGAAATCCGCAGCCGCATGCCGCCCGTATCATCCACCGCGCCGGTGCTGATGCCGAGCGTCGATGCCAGCCCGTCGAGCTTCATGGTGCCATCCATGCGCCACGGACCCGCCAGCGTGCGTGCCGAAAGGCTCGCATTCAGGCCGGTCATGCTGTGGGTCAGCCCACTCGGCCCATGCACGAGATCGACCTGGCCATCGGTGATGGTCAGCGCTTCAACGGAAATCTGATGCGGATCAAACGGCGTCGAGGGGCGCACCGCCCAGTCGATCGCCCCGTCCTGATCCACCGCCACCCTTAGATGCGGCCGCACCAGGCGCATGTCGAAGATGCGGAACTCGCCCGACATCAGCGGCGCCAGTTCGGCGTCCATAGAGAATGTTTCCGCCGTCATGGCGGTTTCGCCGGGCTTGGTGCCCGCCACATGCACGTCGGAAAAGGTCACCGACGGGAACGGCAGAAGCCGCGCGCTGGCATCCCCTTCCACCGTCACTTGGCGACCGAGGATCTTGCTCGCTTCTGCCTCGAACTGCGCCCGGTAATTCGTCCAGTCGATGAAATACGGACCGACCAGCGCCGCCGTCAGCACAAGAACGATCAAGCTTCCAACAATGACGAACAAACGGGCCAGAATGAGTGCTCCAGGCTTGAACCGGCACGAACCGGCTTTGCTTCATCCAGTTTAAAGCCTTAAGCGCCCGGCTTGAAGCGCTCAAGCCAGGCAATCCCTCGCTATCCCGCGCTGAATCGTTTTCTCAAGCTATGCCGGTAAGATCTTGCCGGGATTCATGATGTTGAGCGGATCGAGTGCTGCCTTGATGGCCTTCATCACGTCTACGGCACTGCCTAGCTCTTCGCGCAGATAGGCCATCTTGCCCTGCCCGATACCATGTTCGCCGGTGATCGTGCCGTCCATCGCGATCGCGCGCCGTGCCAAGCGCTCGATGAAGCCCTCGGCGCGCTCAATCTCGTCGGGATCGTTCATGTCGATCAGCACCAGCGTATGGAAATTGCCATCGCCGGCGTGACCCACGATCGGCGCGATCAGACCGGTGTCCGCGATATCCTGTTCGGTTTCGGCGATGCAGTCAGCAAGCCGCGAGATCGGGACGCAGGCGTCGGTCGACAGCGCCTTCTTCTCCGGCGCCAGCGCTTCAGCCGCATGATAGGCGTTGTGCCTTGCCTTCCACAGCTTGGCGCGTTCTTCCGCGACCTTGGTCCAGCTGAACGGCCCCCCTTCAAGCTCGCTCGCGATCTCGCCGAACAGTTCCGCCTGCTCCGCCACGCCCGATTCAGAGCCGTGGAATTCCAGGAACAAGCAGGGCTGCTCGGGATAATCCGTCTTGTTGTAGCGGTTGATCGCCTGCATCTGCAGCGCATTGACGATCTCGATGCGCGCGACGGGGATGCCCATCTGCACGGTCATGATGACCGCGCGACACGCCGCATCCAGCGACGGGAACGTACAGATCCCGCCCGAAATCGCCTGCGGAATGCCGTAAAGCTTGAGCGTGATCGCGGTAATGACCCCGAGCGTGCCTTCCGAACCCACCATCAGCCGGGTCAGGTCGTAGCCCGTGCTGCTCTTCTTGGCACGTTTGGCGGTCTTCACGATCGACCCGTCCGGCATCACGACTTCCAGCGCCAGAACATTGTCGCGCATCGTGCCATAGCGCACGGCATTGGTGCCGGAAGCCCGCGTTGCCGCCATGCCGCCCAAGGTTGCATTCGCACCGGGATCGATCGGGAAGAACAGGCCGGTGTCGCGCAGATAAACGTTCAGCTCTTCGCGCGTCACGCCCGGCTGGATCGTCACGTCGAGATCGTCGGCGTCGATGGCGATGACCTTGTTCATGCGGCTCATGTCCAGGCAGATGCCGCCAGCCGGCGCATTCACTTGGCCTTCCAGGGAAGAGCCAACGCCGAACGGAACCACCGGCACGCGGTTGAAGGCGCATAGCTTCACGATCTCGCTGACTTCCTCCGTGGTTTCAGGCCAAACCACCGCATCCGGGGCCTGCGTGGGAAGATAGGTCGTGGTGTGGCCATGCTGCTCGCGAAAACTCTGGCCGGTCTGGACGCGATCACCAAAACGCGCCTTCACCGCAGCCACGACAACAGCAATACCTTCTTCGTTGCGTGCCGCCGCAACCGCATCCTTCAACGCCATGACACTCTCCCCGGTCGTCTTCAAACCCGCGTCGTAGCGACGGGCTCTATCATGATGCGCCTTCTATCGTTTATCCGAGAACGGCGCACCGATTTTTCCTGAGGTGATATGAGGAGATTGCCCGTGAACTTGACCTCGCCCCTGCCCGTTCCCTTCACATCCACGCCGCTGGGCCTGCAAAAGGACTGGATCGACTATAACGGTCACCTCAACATGGCCTATTACAACGTCTTGTTCGATCGCGGCCTGGATCAGGCCTGGGATCTTCTGGGCATCGGCGCGACTTATGCGGCCACCCGCAAGCTCACCACCTACACCGCCGAAATCCACATCTGCTATGTCCGTGAACTGCATCTTGGCGCGCAGGTCACCGTCACCACGCAGGTGCTCGATGCAGACGAAAAGCGGCTGCATGTGTTTCAAGAAATCAACCATGTGGATGGCTGGCTAGCCGCGACGTCCGAAAGCCTGACGCTGCATGTCGACATGGCGGGCCCGAAGGTCACGCCGTTCCCCGCCGACATCAAGGCAAACATCGACGCGATGCTTGCCGCCCACTCACAGCTGCCCCGTCCTGACCGCGCCGGCCGCACGATCGGCATCAAGCGGAGGGTGTGAGGCGCACCGGCTCAGGCGTAATCGTAAGGCCCGCCCTTCTGCAGCGCGCGCTTGTAAGCCGGCCTCGACTGGATCTTCGTCAGCCAGGCGATCGTCTTCGGCCGGCTGCGATCAAGCCCTCCACGCGCCCGCGCGGCCTCGAGCGGAAAACTCATCATGATGTCGGCTGCGGTCATGTCGTCGCCGGCAAACCACTGCCGCTGCTTCAGCGCGCTTTCCACATAATCCAGATGCACGTCGATCATCGGCTGGATCCGCTTCATCGCTAACCGGTCCATGATCGGCACCTTGCTCAGAACCAGCTTCAAAAGCAGCGGCGGCATCAGCGAGCCTTCGGCATAATGCAGGAAGTGCCGATAGCGGAGAGCGCCCTCCACATCTTCCGGCGCCCCCAACCGCCCGCCGGCCTTGTCGACCAGATACTCAACGATCGCCCCACTCTCGGCAATCACCCGCCCCTCATCCTCGATCACCGGCGATTTGCCCAGCGGATGAACCTGCTTCAACTCCGGCGGCGCCATCATCGTCGGCAAACGCTCGTAGCGCTTGATCTCATAAGGCAGCTCCAACTCCTCCAGCATCCAGAGCACACGCTGCGAACGGGAATTGTTGAGGTGGTGAACGGTGATCATGGAAGCTCCTTGAGGACCCGCTAAGCCGATTTACGCGGCCGACCGCCTTTGGCGCCATTGGTGCGTGCTGCTGCAGCCTTGGCTGGAGACTTAGCGCGCCCCGCCAGCCGCGCCATGTGGGCAGCCGTTCCAAACAGGCCGTTCAGCAAGCCCGGCACGGAAATATCCACATCACGGCTTTCCCAATGCAGACCCGACCCGGCGCCTAAAATCTCGACATCTCGCAATTCGGCACCCGACGCCTCTTCGAGCCCTTGAACGAGCACAGGCGGAAAGGTGAAGGTGCAGCCATTGGTCAGTTCCACCAGCATCGCCCTGCGCCTGGCATCGTAGCGAACCGAGGAGGCACGAGGTTCGGATTGGGTGCGCTGTCGCCCTCGTTCAATGGCAGCATCGATATCTGAGTCACTCAGTTCAGCCATGAAACTCGCTCCAGCGCGTTAAGAACTCATTGCGCTTCTCCATCACGATCTGCACCGCTCGGCGAATGTCGGATCGCTTCATCCCGTCCGCAGACATGAGCGCCTTTGCGGCATCTGCTTGCGTCAAATCGATCTTCAACTCGCCATCGCCAAAAACATGCACATGCGCCGGTTCATGATCGTCAACAAAGATAACGAACCGAAAGCCGCTCTCGCGCCAGATCGTCACCATAGCTTAAACCCGACGCGTTGGGTTTTCAACGTCCGCCGCCAACCTCTACCACCGCATCCGCAAAGACCTCCGGCGCCTCCTGCGGGAAGTTGTGCCCCACGCCCGGCACGATCGCGCGTCGATACCGTCCGCTAAAATGCGGAGCGCTTTTGTCCTCTTCCGAAGGTACGCTGACTTCATCGTCCCCGCCGTCCAGCACAACCGTCGGCACACCAATCGTCGGCTGCTCCGCCAGCTGACGCTCCAGACCCTCGAGTTTCGGATCCCCCGCG
>NZ_DAMBUH010000126.1:3614-4813 GCF_032053605.1 Tianweitania sp. | reverse complement strand
ACAACCCCATAACGATGGCGATAGGAGTGGATTACGACATCCACGAAGTCAGGATTATCGAACGCATCGGCTGTCTGTTCGAAGGTTGCCTGATCGAAGCGCCATGTCGGAGACCACAGCTTCCAGATGAACTGCGTCAGTTCGCGACGCTTCCGCGATAGTCCTTCGACCCCGCGCTCCGTGTGGAAGTAATACTGATACCAGTAGCGAAATTCGCTCTCCGGATCGGCTGGCTGCTTCGCGCCGGCAATGTCCTGGATGTTGTAGCCCGTGCCGCAGCTCACCAGCCCCACCACCCGCTCGGGCCACAAAGCCGAAACGATACAGGCAGCACGCCCGCCCCAATCATAACCGCCGAGCACCGCGCGCTCGATCCCGAGCGCATCCATCAGGGCAAGAAGATCATTGCCCAGCGCCGCCTGCTGCCCGGACCGCATGGTTTCCGACGACAGAAACCGCGTCGCGCCATAGCCCCGAAGGTAAGGCACGATGCAGCGCCATCCCTGCCCGCTCAGCCGCTCCGACACCGCGTCATAGGCATGCACGTCATAAGGAAAGCCATGCAGCAGGATCGCCACCGGCCCGTCAGCCGGCCCAGTCTCAAGATAGGCAACGCTCAGCGCGCCGGCTTCGATCGTCTTCATGCACTTTCCCTGCAAGCCTTAGCGGATACCAAACCAGCCGTTCAAAGCCTCACCCGTCACAGGATCCGTCGTCGGCAGCGCCACCTGCGCCAGCGCGTCCTCGATCACGCTATCTGCTAGATCGCCGGGATGGTTGATGTCGCCTTCCTGTCCCGGCGGATAGCCGCCGGCCATCCGGAAGTCGGTCGAGGCGCTTATCCGCTTGTGCCCGACGCCCGCTGGCACGATGCAGACATCCCCGACCTCGACCTTGGCCGTAATCCCGCTGTCGCCGCCGAAGCCGATCAGCGCATGGCCCGACACGCAGGCGAGCACTTCATGCCCCTTGGTGTGGAAGTGCCAGAACGGAAAAACCGTGTAGATCCAGGTGCCCGTCCAGCCGCTGCGCTCGAACAGCCGGCACGCGGCCTCACCGTTGCGGGCGTCTTCGGGAAGCCTGTTCTTCCACAGGAGAAATGGTAGGTCGCTGTTGGGAATACCGCGCTGGCGATCCCTAGCGAAAGTGTGGGTTAAAGCCTGTTCGCTCAAATCTGTTCTCCTGCCGCATCCGGGTCC
>NZ_DAMBUH010000126.1:0-3604 GCF_032053605.1 Tianweitania sp. | reverse complement strand
CCGATCTTTGCCGGATCACAGGACTGATGAAGCCTCCCATTTGCCAAATGAACATCGGTTGAAGCGGTTCCGCAAGGCTGGATGTCGTTGTGTCCCGGCCTCAGCATCGCTAAACACGGGTTCATCCAGTTGAGGTGAAATGCAGAACTTCGTTACCGATACCGTGCTCAAGCGCGACGTCTTTTCCGAGACGCATAAGGGCCATCTGGCAGATGACGCTGAAACGCCGGTGATCCGCCGCATCGTTTCCGCAGCACCTTGGTGGTCGAAGCCGCTGGCCTGGACCCTGGCGCGCCGTGAGATCCGGGCGCTAAAGGCCGTGCGCGGTTTGCCCGGCACGCCGCAGCTTCTTCATACCGACAAGGACGGCCTGTTCCGCACCTGGAGCGAAGGCACGCCGCTGCATCTCGCGCGCCCCTCCCATGCCGGCTTCTACCGCGATGCCGCCGTCCTCCTGCGCAACCTCCGCCGCGCAGGCATCACGCATAACGATCTCGCCAAGCCGCAGAACTGGCTGATGACGCCGGATGGCAATGCTGCAGTGATCGACTTCCAACTCGCGTCGCTGCATCGCCGTCGCGGCAGCCTGTTCCACACTATGGCTTATGAGGACTTCCGCCACCTGCTGAAGCAGAAACGCGCCTTCGCGCCGCATCTGCTCACCCCCACCGGCAAGCGCCTGCTTGCCCGCCGTTCGCTCCCGTCGCGGATCTGGATGGCGACCGGCAAGCGCGTCTACAACCTTGTCACGCGCGGCATCTTCAACTGGTCGGATGGCGAAGGCACCGGCGATCGCATCGACAATGAGGGCGCGGCCATTCGCGACCAGCTTAGTGCTTTGCCCGGCGTCACCGATATCGCGCTTGCCACCTACCCGTTCCCGCGCAAGGGCACCGGCATCTATGCCTTCGTGGAAGCCGGCGCCGAGCTCGATCCGCATGATCTTGCCCGCCACGGCACCTCGGCCGATCTCGTGCAGCAGGTCGACGCCCTGCCGCGCGACGATCATGGCAATACCCGCACCGACCTCCTGTCGCTGATTGCCATGAACCGCATGCAGGAGCTGGAAGAGCGCACGGCGTCCGACCCCTTCCTGCGCAAGCTCACCGCCGAGATTTCCGCCGGCCGGCTCAACATGACCGACCGCCGCATCGCGTCTCAGGAAACAGGCCAGAACTAAGCGCGAACGGATTGTCTGGCACTTTAGTCTCGAATCACTACATTGCCGGATATGTCCGATCCCTTTGATTTGCCCTTCTTCGACGAGCCCGGCGGCGAACCGGCACCTAATCCTCCCGCCCGTAATGCCGGCGGCGGTATTGCCGCGCGTGCGATGGCGGCGCGTCGTGGCCCCCAGCCGGAAACGCCGGATTACGTCTCGGGCCTGAACCCCGAACAGCGCCTCGCCGTTGAAACCACCGAAGGTCCCGTGCTGGTTCTGGCGGGTGCGGGCACCGGCAAGACGCGCGTGCTCACCACCCGCATCGCCCATATCCTGGCCACCGGCCGCGCTTACCCCAGCCAGATCCTCGCCGTGACCTTCACCAACAAGGCCGCGCGTGAGATGAAAACGCGCATCGGCGTGCTGGTGGGCGAAGCGGTCGAGGGCATGCCCTGGCTCGGCACCTTCCACTCCATCGGCGTCAAGCTCCTGCGCCGTCATGCCGAACTCGCCGGCCTGCGCTCCAACTTCACCATCCTCGACACCGACGACGTCATCCGCCTCATCAAGCAGCTGATCCAGGCGGAAGGCTTGGACGACAAGCGCTGGCCCGCGCGCCAGTTCGCCATGATGATCGACGGCTGGAAGAACAAGGGCTACGGCCCGAAGGACATTCCGGAAGGCGACGCCCGCTCGTTTGCCAACGGCAAGGGCCGCGAGCTCTACCAGGCCTATCAGGACCGCCTGAAGACGCTGAACGCCTGCGACTTCGGCGACCTCCTGTGCCTGCCCATCCGCATGTTCCGCGAGCATCCGGACGTGCTGGCCGAATACCACCGCAAGTTCAAATACATCCTGGTCGACGAGTATCAGGATACCAACACCGCCCAATATATGTGGCTGCGCCTGCTCGCCCAGCGGCCCAAGGCTGAACGCCCAACCTCCCCCTTGAGGGGAGATCGAACCGAAGGCGGGGGTGGGGGTAGTCTTGGCACTGAGGGTTCCCCACCCCTTACCCCTGCCCTCAAGAGGGAGGGAGATGCGGCCGCGAGCGAAAACAGAGTCAACCTCTGCTGCGTCGGCGATGACGACCAGTCCATCTATGGCTGGCGCGGTGCGGAGGTGGATAATATTCTGCGCTTCGAGAAAGACTTTCCGGGCGCGGCCGTTATCCGCCTCGAGCGCAATTACCGCTCCACCGCCCACATCCTCGGCACGGCGTCGCATCTCATCGCGCATAATGAGGGCCGGCTCGGCAAGACGCTGTTCACCGAACACAGCGATCCCGACGCCTCCAAGGTCATGGTTCATGCCGCCTGGGATTCGGAGGAGGAAGCGCGCGCCGTCGGCGAGACCATCGAGCAGCTCCAACGCCCTGACCGCGAGGGCCGCCGCCACAACCTCAACGACATGGCGATCCTCGTGCGCGCGTCGTTCCAGATGCGCGAATTCGAAGACCGTTTCGTCACGCTTGGCCTGAACTACCGCGTCATCGGCGGTCCGCGCTTCTACGAGCGCCAGGAAATCCGCGACGCGATGGCCTATTTCCGCGTCGTCGCCCAGCCGGCCGACGATCTCGCCTTCGAGCGCATCGTCAATACCCCTAAGCGCGGCCTCGGCGAAACCACCATCCGCCAGCTGCACGACATAGCGCGCGCCCGAGGCGTGCCGATGCTGACCGCTGCCGAAGACATCGTCGAAACCGAGGAGCTGAAGGCCAAGCCGCGCGCATCGCTGCGCAATGTCGTCGAGAACTTCCGCCGCTGGCAGAAGATGCTCGACAACACCCCGCATACCGAGCTTGCCGAGATCATCTTCGAGGAAAGCGGCTACACCGACATGTGGAAGAGCGACCGCTCGGCCGAAGCGCCGGGCCGGTTGGAGAACCTGAAAGAACTGATCCGCTCGATGGAGGAATATGAGAGCCTGCGCTCCTTCCTCGAACATGTCGCGCTGGTCATGGATACCGAGCAGAACGCGGAGCAGGACGCGGTCACCATCATGACGCTCCATTCGGCCAAGGGTCTGGAATATGAAACCGTCTTCCTGCCCGGCTGGGAAGAAGGTCTGTTTCCGCACCAGCGTTCGCTCGACGAAGGCGGCCGCTCCGGCCTCGAAGAAGAGCGCCGCTTGGCCTATGTCGGCGTCACCCGCGCCAAGAAGAACCTGCATTTGTGGTTCGTCTCGAACCGCCGCATCCACGGCCTCTGGCAGTCCACCATCCCCTCGCGCTTCCTCGACGAACTGCCCGAAGCCCATGTCGACGTGGCGGAAGCCGGCTCGTCCTATGGCGGCTATGGCGGCGCCTTCGCGCAAGGTCGCGGCGGCCATGGCTCGGCAGGGCGCCAAAACCCCTACGGCGCATCCCGCTTTGATACCGTGGGGTCCGGCAACAATGCCGGCTCCGGCTCCTTCTCCAACACCTACGCCACCCCCGGCTGG
>NZ_DAMBUH010000125.1:4920-9468 GCF_032053605.1 Tianweitania sp. | reverse complement strand
GCGAGCGAGATCGCGCAAGGCAAGGCGGCCATAGATCGCGGCGGCGATCATCAGCAAGGAGGCAAGAGCAAGTAAGCCGTAGCTTGGAGACGCGATTACCGGCGGGGGCCAGGCCGGGGCGATCAGGGCCAGGAACACGCAGCCGAACAGGAGGGAGGCGAAGAAGGTGGCGTCGGCGCCCAGCGTAAAGACCATGGCCCACCAGGACGGCGGCCGGTCTGCTTCCCAATGCACCGACGCTGATTGACCATGGCCGATCGGCAGCGGGCCGAGATCCGACTGCGCGCCGGTTGTGCGCGTCCAGCACAAGAGCAAAGTCACTGTGATCGCAAGGGGTAGCAGGGCCAGCCAATAGGCCTTGAACAACAGGCACAGAACCATTGCGCCGGTCGCCAGCCCGGTCCACAGGGGCAGGATCGTGGGCTTGGGCAGAACAATGACTTGGTCCGGCTCGCCTTCAATCATGCCGACGCCCAGCGTTTCCATCCAGCCATAGCGCGCAAAGCCGAGGTAACCGCGTCCGGCGGCGAGCTTCACGGCGTGCTCTTCCGGGTCGAGCCAGTCTGCACGGCTTTGCACGCGCGGAAGAGAGGCAAAGGCATAGGCTGGCGGCGGGGTGGGTGTCGCCCATTCCAGGCTGCGCGCACCCCAGGGATTACGCCGGAAGGCTTTGCCGAAGCGCACTTGCAGGACGATGTCGACCACGAAGAGCGCAAAGCCGATCGCCATCAGGAAGCTGCCGACCGACGAAAGGAGGTTCAGCCATTCCCACTTGGCTTCAGGCGGATAGGACGCGATGCGACGGGGCATGCCGAGCAGGCCCGTCAGATGCATCAGGAAGAAGGTCATGTTGAAGCCGCCGAAGATCAGCCAGAAGGCCGGCACCGACAATTTGTGATCGGACATCCGCCCGGTGATGTGCGGCAGCCAGTAATAGGCGGCGGCAAGCATGGGGAACACGAAGCCGCCGACCAGCACGTAATGCAGATGGGCCACCACGAAATGCGTGTCATGCGCTTGCAGGTTGAAGGGCACCATGGCGAGCATCACGCCGGTCAGGCCGCCAATTACGAAGATCACGAAGAAGCCGGCGAGATAGAGCATCGGCACATCAAAGCGCGGGCGTCCCGATGCCAGAGTGGCGATCCAGGCGAAGATCTGCAGGCCGGTCGGGATTGCCACCAGGCCGCTGGCTGCGGAAAAGAAGGCGAGCGCCAGATGCGGAATGCCGATGGCGAACATGTGGTGGACCCAAAGGCCGAAGGACAGGAAGCCGACGGCGATGATGGCCGCAATGATCGCGCGGTAGCCGACCAGCGGATGCCGCGCAAAGGTCGGGATCATCATCGAGATGGCGCCGGCCGCCGGCAGGAAGATGATGTAGACTTCCGGATGGCCGAACAGCCAGAACAGGTGCTGCCACAGCAAACTGTCGCCGCCGCGAACGGGATCGAAGAATGGCAGGTCGAAGGCGCGTTCGAGCTCGAGCAGGATCGAGCCCAGGATCAGCGGCGGGAAGCCGAACAGCATCATCAGCGCGGTGACCAGCAGATACCAGGCCATGATCGGCAGCCGGTCGATCGACATGCCCGGCGCGCGCATCTTCAGGATCGAAACGGTGATCTCGATCGCGGCCGACAGTGCGGAAATCTCCACGAAGGTGATGCCGAGCAGCCAGATATCGGCATTGATGCCCGGCGAATAGGTGGATGAGCTGAGCGGCGTGTACATGAACCAGCCACTGTCCGGCGCGACGCCGAGAAGCAGCGCCGCGATCAGGATCGAGCCGCCGAAGACATAGCACCAGAAGCCGTAAGCGGTGAGGCGCGGAAAGGCCATGTCACGCGCACCGAGCATCTTGGGCAGGAGATAGATCGCAAAGCCCTCGAACATGGGGATCGCAAACAAGAACATCATCACCGTGCCATGCATGGTGAAAAGCTGGTTGTAGATATCAGGCCCGACAAAAGCGCTGCGCGGGGTGGCGAGCTGCGCGCGGATCAGCATGGCCAGCACGCCGCCGATCGCGAAGAACACGAAAGCCGCGATGATGAAGCGCCTGCCGAGAACCGTATGGTTGACGGCCGACAGGCGGCCCCATCCGGGCTTGGTGTCCCAGATGGCTTGCAGGTCGTGGTGCAGCTTGATCGGCGAACCGGGGCTTGGCTGGTCCATGATTAATGCCCTGCCCCGGATGCACTCAGCTGTTCGACGATTTCTGTGAAGCGCTGCGGTTCGTGGGCTTCCACCGAAAAGCGCATCACAGCATGCCCCTCGCCGCAGAATTCGGCGCAGATGCCGCCATAGTGACCGGGCTTTTCAGCCATCAGCCGGATTGTGTTCGTGTGACCGGGAATGGCGTCGATCTTGCCGCCGAGACGCGGGATCCAGAAGCTGTGGATGACATCGCCGCTGGTGACCGTGAAGTCCACCGGCCGACCGGCGGGGATGTGCAGCTCGTTGAGCGAGAGCGCCCTTTCGCTGCCGGGATAGCGAAACTCCCACTGCCATTGGCGCGCCGTGGCTTCGATGCGCAGCGGCGCTTGTTCGGCATGAACGAACAACCTTTCGCCCAAGGCGAAGGAGGTCGCAACCAGAGCGGCGATTACGGCGGTCGGCATGACGAGCCCGCCGCCCACGATCAGCCAGCGCGCGGAAAGCCAGTGGCGGCCGCGCTGGGTGAAGGAGAGGCACAGGATCGCGGCGACCAGAACAAAGATCACGGCAGAGCCGGCCACCATGATCCACCAGAGATTGGCGACGTTGCGGGCGTTCGGGCCGGCCGCATCCAGTGCAGACAGGTCGCCTGTGCAGGCACCGAGCATCAGGGCCATGCTGAGGATCGGGGCTGGACGAAGCAGCCGGGATGCATATGTCGTGTAGGACGCTTTTGCGCGGGGCTTTCTCGAGCCGAGGTCCGTTTTCAAAGGAGACACTGCATGTCCGATGCCAGCGGCAAGGGTCCCGTGATCGAGGAAGTCCTTGACGAGGACGTGCAATCCACCGTGGCCGTTGCCGGTCATCCCCTGCATGCGATGGGCGTTCATTTCCCCATCGCCCTGGCGATTGCGACACTCGGTGTCGATGTTTTCTACTGGTTCACCGGCGATCCGTTCTGGGTGCGGGTCGGCTTGTGGTCGAGCGGTTTTGCCTTCGCAACCGCTGCCTTGGCCGGTTTGATCGGCACGGCCGAGCTCGTTCTGGTCAGGGGTATCCGCATCCGGGTTGCCAGCTGGACGCATGCGATTGCGGCCATGATGCTGATCGCTATTCTCGGTTTGAACTGGGGTTTTCGGATGCAAAACCCGGAAAATATCCTGCCTCACGGCCTGCTTTTGTCCGTTCTGGCGAGCCTTTTTACCGGTTTGGCGGGCTGGCACGGGGGAAAACTGGTGTTTGATCACGGCATCGGCCTCATCATCTCAGATAAGGAATGAGGTCGCCGAGCAGGCGCGATAGTCCGCCGGGTTCGCGTAGCACATCGGGGAGAAGATCCGGCACGATCGGCTTGGCGAGAACCACGAACAGAACCAGCGTGACGGTCAGCACGGTCGTGGCCGTGGTCGCGACGAAGCGCCAGGGTGGATAGATATAGCCTTTGTCGAACAGGCGGATGATGACCATGCCGGTCAGAGCGTGGATCAGCACCATCACGCCGACAAAAGCCAATTTGACTGAGAACCAGGCTTCAAAGGTTTCGCGCAGGAAGATCAGCACGGTGCCGCTGCCGATCGCGATGAATGCGGCGGGCGAGAGGATCACGACGTAAAGGTAGCGCACCAGCGCCTGCAACTCGTGCAGCGCCGCCTGGTTGGGAACAAGCGCGCGGCGCATGTAAAGGCCGGGCAAACAGATCAGCCCGGCGCTCCAGATCGCGATGGCCGTGATGTGGAGGAATTTCAGCCAGACCATGAAGCCTGGCTCTCTCCTGAAGGTTTCAGCAGCGTCAGCAACCTGACAAGCGCAACGATCAGATAGGGTGCCGCAGCGGGCACCCACATGATGAGGCCGGCCAGCTGCTGGTCTTCGAGGGGCGACAGGCCGAAGGGCTGCGTGGTCAGAGCGTGCGTTTGATAGAGCGCCGTCGTCTGGAAGGTCAGCAAAGCGCCGAGCATGCCCATCTGCACGACGGTTGCGAGCAGCGCCAGAATCGCGGCGGCGGGCTGCGGACGGTGGAACACCTGCTGCCACATCCAAAACGCCGTGCCGACAATTGTCACCTGCATCAGCCAATACAACGCAGCGGAGACGACGGCGTGATCATAAACGGCCGGCGCGTGCCAGAACCAGAAGGTGGCGGCGTGGAGGAGCACGACGAGGGACAGCGATGTGCGGGCGGAAGACAGTGGCCGCACCGGCAGTGCCCAGGCGAACAAAGGCGCGAGGACGGCCGCCAGGACGACGTGGTGGACGGCACGAACGGAAAACAGCGCGGCCGTCAGCCTGCACAAGGGCGATATGAATAGGATGGCGATGCCGAGCGTGCCGAGCAGGAAGGCTACGCGGCGGCGGGCCTCGATACGTGGCACGGCAAGCAGGAGCAGCGCG
>NZ_DAMBUH010000125.1:0-4910 GCF_032053605.1 Tianweitania sp. | reverse complement strand
CACAGGCCAATCGCAACGGGATCGAAATTCCATTGCGTTGCCCAAGTTTCCGGAACGGGCGCCGGCCCGCAATAGGTCGTTTCCATCGTTGTTCACTTCACCGCCGCCGCTCAACTACGACATAACGGATCAAGCGAGCCCGGCAACCGCAATCAAAGGAGTTTGATCGCGGTTCGCTATCTTGCTGGCTTGCCGGCCGTTTCCGCTCTGCGCCGGCGTTCGGCATGAACCTCCACCTGGCGGAAGATCAGGTCGAGATCCTCACGGCTGACGTCGAAGGTTTCGCCGAGATCCTCCAGCGCGCGGTCGATATCCTCGGGATGCGGGATGATCGTGGCGGGCGGCGGCTGATGGCCAGCGACCGGAACGGAGCGGTGCGGGTAGGAATGACCGGACACGCGATGGAAGATCAGGCCGGCCAGAACCAGAACCAGCGAGTTGGCGGCAACCGGTACGATCGGAAACCCGTAGCCGGTGGCCGCAACCAGAGGACCGCCCAGCACGGCCGTCAAGGCAGCCGCACCGCCCGGCGGGTGCAAACAGCGCGTCAGGGACATGATGAAGATCGCGCCGCCCACGCCTACGCCCGCAGCCAGCGGCAAGGACGGAATGAGATGCGCCGCGAGCAGGCCGACGAAAGCGGAAATGACATTGCCGCCGATCACCGACCAAGGCTGCGCCAGCGGGCTGGCCGGCACGGCAAAGACCAGCACGGCCGAGGCACCCATCGGGGCTACGAGCAGCGGAAGGCTCGCCACCGGCAGCGGGATCATGAAGCATACGGCGCCAGTGATGGCGATGCCGAGCATCGCGCCCAGGGATGCGAGCGATCGGTCGCGAAAGCTGGCACCCGCGAGAAGCAGGCGGGGAAGAGGCATGGGCACTGTCCAAGAAGGCGAAGGGACACAAGAGGTGCCAATCGCAACGCCCTGGTCATAACAGAGGCTGATCGTCCATCAAGGAACACCATGCTCCCACAGCGGCGCTCAACGCCGACGGTATGCTACCCTCCCTGCGCTCGACAGCAAAAATCAGCGGCGTTGCCCGAAAGTTGCGGAACGGCGCAAAGGAGCAGTCGTAACCGAGGGCGCGACGGGCATTGGTCGCCTGTCTTGAACAACCGCACGCTGCGATAAACGCGCCGCGGGACTGTCTTTGCGGGCACGTGCGGGGGTAGTCCTGACCAGACCGGGCAGCAGGAACAGGTCGATCGTCCACCAGACCGGCACAATCAGGAAGATCAGTGCCAGCGGCATGTCGAGATTGGCGCCGACGAGGCTGAGAAGAGCATATCCTAGCGCGCTTCCATAGCGGCGAAGATAAAGGTGATGCGCGCCGGCCCACCATAGAAAGAACCAAAGAAGATAGGCGACGAGCAGCGACTTGCGCTTCGCGTCACTGGACTCCGGCCAATCATCAAGCAGAGATTTCGTATTGGGCACGGCCTGGTTCTCCGATCACGCCCTTTCTCGCAGCAACATCTTACCGCCCCTTCCCGAAGACGCTTCTGATCGTCTCGCCCGCCGCAACCGTTCAGTAAGGTCGATGCCCGCGTTGCCATCATGGGGCGATGGCAGGAACCTTCAGGCAACCGGATCAAATCAGCGGCTGGACAGTTATGCGGCCGGCTCAGATCATCGTCCGTTCAAGGATTACGCGAATGAAATCCCATTCTTTGTTGTGGCTGTCGGTTGCTTTCCCGATGGCGTTTTCCGCAGGTTTTGGCCCTGCCTCCGCGCAAGAGCAGCCGAAGCTGGAACAGGTCGCGGCGTTCGATCATCAGGTAACCGGCGTGACCGTGAGCGAAGACAACCGCATCTTCGTCAACTTCCCGCGCTGGAGCGACGATGCGCCAGTGTCGGTGGCCGAGGTAAAGCCGGACGGCACGATCGCCGCTTACCCGAACGAAGAATGGAATGCGTGGCGCAATGCCAGACGTTATGAGCTTGGCGCCGGCGATCACTTCGTTTGCGTGCAGAGTGTTGTGGCCGACAAGCGCGGCAGCCTGTTCGTGCTCGATGCGGCGGCGCCTGCGCAAAGCCATGTGGTGGCCGGCGGGCCGAAGCTGGTGCGCATCGACCTGAAGACCAATGCGGTCACCAAGACCTACAAGTTCGATGAAAAGGTCGCCCCGCAGGGCAGCTACCTCAATGACGTGCGCTTCAGCCCCGACGGCAAGTTCGCCTATATCACCGACTCCGGCGTCAAGGGCGCGATCGTCGTGCTTAACCTCGATACGGCCAAGGCCTGGCGGACACTGGATGGGCACAAGAGCACTCAGGTCGAGCCGGAGGTTGTTGTCAGCATCGACAACAAGCCGCTGCGGCAGCCCGACGGGCGCGGCGTCGAGTTTTCGGCCGATGGCATTGCTTTGTCGAAGGACGGCAAGTGGCTCTACTGGCAGGCGATCAAGGGCAAGACGCTGTACCGCGTCGACACCGCCGCCTTGCAGGATGATGGCATGTCGGCCGACGACCTCGCTCAGAAGGTGCAGAAGGTCGGTGAGAACGGCGTTGCTGACGGTCTGCTGATTGCTTCTGACGGTGCGATGATCGTGACGGCACCGGAGCAGAACGCGCTGCTGCGCCGCGAAGGCGAGGCCGACCCGAAGATGTGGGTTCAGGACGAGCAACTGATCTGGCCGGATACGCTGTCGGAAGCACCGGATGGCACGATCTACGTGACATCGTCGCGCATCCAGGACATGGCCTGGTTCAAGCCCGGCAATCCCGCAAGCCTGCCGACCAAGCTGTTCCGCGTTCCGGCCGCCAAGAAGTAGACGGCTAAGCTTTTAGTTGGGGCGGCATCCTGTCTAACTTCGATGGCTCTCGTTCAAGCAACGGGAGCCATTTTTTGTTGGTTGACTGGCTTGTGCCAAGTCTTGGATCGTACCCGGAGTCTTGCATTAGCCACTTCTTTGCAAGGAATGGGAACATGACTCGCTTTGGCGGGTTCTCTTCGCCGAGGAGGCAGCACACCGACTGCCAATCCGAAGATCGAGAGGAAGACCATGGCCAACGACGAGACTCTATCCGGCGACAAGCCGGACGTCCGCGCAGACCTTGCGCAAACGACCTCGCAAATCCGCGACAGCGTGAACAAGGAAGTGAGCGAAGCCCGCTCGACCCTGCACGATGCGCGTGACGCTGCTTACGACAAAGCGAGCAGCCTTGCCGACGAGGCCAAAACCATTGCAGCCGACAAGACCCAGGCCGCGCAGCAGTCGATTGCCGGCAGCCTGCAGAGCTTCGGCGAAGCGCTTCGCGCAGCCGGCGAGCAGCTGCAGGACAAGGATCAGGGCCAAGCCGCCAAGCTGATCAATGGCGCGGCCGGCAGCATCGACAGCATCGCAAGCTCGCTGAAGGACAAGCCGATCGGGGACGTGATCGGTGAAGTGCGCAAGTTCGGCCAGGCAAACCCGACGGCCTTGATCGCCGGTTCGGTTCTTGCAGGCCTGGCGCTTGGTCGCTTTCTGAAGAGCTCGGCTCCGCGCACTTCGGGCGAAACCGGCGGTTCGGATTACAGAGGCGGCGGCAACTATAGCGGTACTGGTTCTTCCGGCCGACCTTCCAGCCAAACGCGCTATCCGACGCCTGCCGACCGTGCAGGTGCGGTTTCCAGCGCCGATCGCTTGTCGGGCGATGAGACGTTTACCGGCTTCCCGGAAGGCGGTCAGACCTCGACATCGCCATCCACCGGCGCTGGCGCAGGCTCAACCTCCAGCTCGGCATTCGGGTCTTCCGGCTCGGACTCGCCGTTTGAGGTCGACGTTAAGGACACGACGTCGTCCAGCTATTCCTCGACCTCGGGATTCGGAGGTGACCGATGAGCGATCCCGTTGATTTCCGCGACAATCGCGGTGTCGGCACGCTGATCAGCGATTTGATCCAGCAGGTGTCTTCGCTGATGCAGACCGAAATTCGTCTTCTGCGCGCCGAAATGGGCGACAAGCTGAAGACGATGCTCGGGGGCGCGGTGGAAGTGCTGGCGGGCGGCCTTCTTTTGATGGCTGCACTGCTGATCCTGTTGCAGGCGCTTGTGGTTGCGCTCGCCCATTGGGTTGGAGCCGGCTGGGCTTCGCTGATCGTCGGCCTCGTAGTCGCCGTTATCGGCGTGATCCTCGTCAAGCGCGGCACGTCCAACATCGAACCGAGCAATCTTACCCCTGATCAAACGACCAACCAGCTGGCTCGTGATGCCGCTGTGGTGAAGGAGCAGTTCAAATGAGCGAGTCCACAAGCAGCCTCGAACGCGAAGCCGAAGAGACCCGCGCGCGCATCGCCGATACCGCCGAAACGCTTCGAGCCAAGATGACGCCGGGCCAGATGGTGGACGAATTCACCTCCATCTTCCGCGGCGGCGACACCCAAACCGCCTTGGTGAACCTCAAGAACCAGGTTCGCGACAACCCACTGCCACTGGCGCTGGTTGGTGCAGGTCTGGCCTGGCTTGCCATCGGCAAGGGCACGTCGGTTTCCACCTCGTCGTTCCGCTACTATGATCGCGACGAACTTCGTGATTATCCGGCGCGCTCCTATCCGGCTGCCGGTTATGAGAGCGACGATCGCGATTTTGGCGACACCTATGGCGATCAGGATTATTCCCGTTCGACCTACGGTGCTTCGGGTTCAACCTATCGCGGTAGCGGTTCGTCCGATTACGAGCCGGGCACGTCGGGTAGCGGCAACGGTCCGGGTGTGATCGAGCGCGCAACCGGTGCTGCTTCGGACGCTTGGGATTCTGCAACGGGTGCGGTCAGCGACGCAGCGGGCGCGATCGGCGACAAGCTGTCGGGAGTTGGGTCGTCCGCTCAGCAGGCTGGCTCGCGTGCTGCTCGTGGTGCCGCCGATTACGGTTCGCGCGCTGCTCGCGGTGCGGCGGATTACGGTTCGCGCACGGCTCGTGGCAC
This sequence comes from Tianweitania sp., assembly GCF_032053605.1. NCBI lineage: Bacteria > Pseudomonadati > Pseudomonadota > Alphaproteobacteria > Hyphomicrobiales > Phyllobacteriaceae > Tianweitania > Tianweitania sp. The sequence goes on along the minus strand of NZ_DAMBUH010000125.1, from coordinate 1 downwards.
G
>NZ_DAMBUH010000124.1:0-9569 GCF_032053605.1 Tianweitania sp. | reverse complement strand
GGCCGCGGCCGGTCCGAGATAGGACACGACCGGCAGCATCGCGGCACGCAAGGCATGAACGCCGACAACGACGCGCGTCGGCAGGCCATAAGCGCGGGCGGTGCGGACATGGTTCGAGCGCAGCGCCTCGATCGTGGCGCCACGCGTCAGGCGCGCTACCACGGCGATCTGCGGCAGGGATAGCGTGACCACTGGCAGGATCATGTGTTTCCACGTGCCCCAGCCACCCGCCGGCAGCCAGCCCATCAGCACGCCGAACAAGAGGCTGAGCAGCGGCGCGATCACGAAAGTGGGGATGGTGATGCCGAAGGTGGCGGTTCCCACCACCATGTAATCCACCCAGCTATTTTGCCGGAGTGCCGCCAGCGCGCCGAGCACCGTGCCGACAATCAAGGCGATCAGCATCGACAGCGAGCCGATCTGGATCGACACCGGCAGACCAACACGGAACAGGTCGACAACGGAAAAGTCGCGCCGCGTAAAGCTGGGGCCGAGATCGCCCTGTGCGAGATTGCCGAGATAGATGAAATATTGCTGCCAGAGCGGCTTGTCGAAATTATAGGCGCGCTCGAGGTTCTGCATGATCAGCGGATCGAGCGGACGCTCCAGATCGAACGGCCCGCCGGGCGCCAGCCGGATCATGAAGAAGGCAATGGTGACGATAACGAACATCGTCGGCACGGCGCCCAGCAGGCGCCGCAGCACATAGGTAAACATTAAACGAGGCTCCGTCGCATCGGACGCTTGCAGCCGAACCGGTCAGCCCGGCCCGGCCGCATCAACGGTTCAGTTCTCGACGGAGAGCCAGCGCGTTGCGTGCTGGTTCATGATGTTGTCTTCCCAGCCCTTGAGCTTCGGCGACACGAGCGCGGTCGACGAATAATACAGGATCGGAATGGCCGGCACTTCCTTCAGGAACAGCTCTTCGGCCTGCCGCAGGATCTTGGACCGCGCGGCCAGATCGGTGGTCGTGGCGGCTTCCGCCATCAGCTTGTCGTAGTTGGCGTTCGACCAGCGCGGATAGTTGAACCCGAGATTGGCGCTTTCGAACAGGAACAGGAAGTTCTGCGGATCGGAATAATCGCCGATCCAGCCGGCACGGGTCAGGTCGAAGTCGCCGTCATTCTTCATGTAATCGAAGTAGCCGGTGCCTTCCATTTCCACGATCGTCGCGTTCACGCCGATGTTCTTCAGCATGTCGGCAACCGCCGTCATCGTGTTCTTGTGGTTTTCGCCGGTATTGTGACGCAGCTCGACGGTCAGACTGCCTTCCTCGACGCCGGCTTCCTCAAGCAGCTTCTTGGCCTCGTCCTCGCGATCGAGAATGTCTTTGTCCTTGTAGGGCAGGAAGACCGGGTCGGGATAATTGTCGATGCCTGGCGGCACGATCGAGTAACCCGGCAGCATGGATTCGCGCCAGATTTCCTTGGCCAGGAAGTCGCGGTCGATCGCCATGGACAAAGCCTGACGAACGCGCGGATCGGCCAGCTTTTCCTTCTTCACCTTCACCGGCAGATAATAGGAGCCGAGATAAGGCGCGATATGAAGCTGATCGCCCAGCTTCTCCTTCATGTAGTCCATCTGCGCATTGTCGACGTCCGAGCAAGACAGGACTTCGCCAGCCTCGAAGCGGCGCAGACAGGTCGCGCGTTCCTCGAATGGAATGTAGTTCACGACGTCGATCTTGACGTTGGCCGCATCGTGGAAGTTCGGGTTCTTGCGCATCACGATCTTGTCGTTCGGCGTAAAGGCTTCCAGCATATAGGCGCCGTTGGTCACCATATTGCCGGGCCGGGTGTACTGGTCGCCGAACTGTTCAACCGACTTCTGATGCAGCGGGAACGAGGCCTGATGCGTCAGAAGCTGCAGGAAGTAAGGGGTCGGCGCGTTGAGCTTGATCTCAAGCGTATGATCGTCGATCGCCTTGGCGCCGAGATCCGCAGCCTGCTTCTCGCCCTTGTTGATCGCTTCCGCATTGACGATCGGGTAAAGCATGTTCGCATACGGCGCGGCCGTTTTCGGGTCCTGAATGCGCTGATAGGCGAATACGAAATCGCCGGCGGTCACCGGGTCGCCATTCGACCATTTGGCGTTGTTCCGCAGCTTGAACGTGTAGGTCAGGCCGTCCTGTGAAATCTCCCAGCTTTCCGCGACGCCGGGAACAACCTCGGCCTTGGCGTTGGGCACGACCAACCCTTCATAAAGGTCGCGCATCAGATTGGCCTCGGGGATGGTCGAGGTCTTGTGATGATCGAGCGTGGTGGGATCGGTGTCGTTGCCGCGGTTGTAAACAACTTCTGCTTGGGCTGTTGCCAGCATCGGTGCGGCGGTGAGCAGGACGGTCGCGAGGCACGTGGCGCTCAGAAGCGACTTCATCATGGTACTTCCCCTTCTTGTTCCGGCCTCATGACAAGGCTGCTGACAGGCACAATAAACGGGATGGTCGCTTGGTCCAGCCGCAAATCTGCTAACGCACGGTCAAAGCGTCGCGCATCGGCACTGAGCCTGCCCGGAAAAGCCGATCCCACTGCCCCGCCCGCAATTCCATTTTGACACCGGAATCCACGCCAGCTACGTTAACCACGAATCAAGGGATGTTGGTTGAAGCGCTTGTTGCGGAGGGGTTCGCAGAAGGTGCGTAAGCTGGGTCAGCGGCGTTAGTCGCGACCATCCGGGACTTCGGTTTCGTTCCCGCGTTCGCCGGTGGCTTGTCGCCATGAAGCCGGCTGTGTTTCCCGCGTAAGACTGTGTGTCGAGCTGAGTTGGCGTGGCCTTCCGGATGCGCTCGAACCGGTGTGTCTGAACGATTTTGACGAGATTCGGTCATGCCTGTCATGGCCCAGGGAGGGATTCGATCAACGATGGGTGCTGCACTTCACGCTTCTTCCGGTGCGCTGGCGATGCCCGCAACCGTCCAGGACGCGCGGCGCGACCTCGTTGAATTGATGCACCAGATCTGCAGCGACATCCGCGCGGATCGCTACATGCTGATCGACCTGACCGCGCGAGCCGGCGAAAAAGCGCGGATCGTCGCGTCGAACTGGATCTATGACGCCATCGACCTGATCGGCCTCGACCTCATCGTGCGCATGGCCGTGCGCAACCCGGTTGAAGCGCAGGCGCTTCCCGCCCCCGTCGAAGCCGAACTTCTCGCCGGCTACGGCCATGTCGATCTCATGGGTATTCCCCTGCGCGCCGGAAGCAAGCGCTACGCCCTGCTTCTCTCGGCCGAAGCAACGGGACGGCTGGTGACGCGCGCGGTTGCCAAGGTTGAGCTGCTTTGCGGCTATGCCTTGTCCATGCTGGCCGGCAAACTCGGCACGGCATCGAACAACGATCCGCTCACCGAACGCGAGCGCGAATGCCTGTTCTGGGTTGCCGAGGGCAAGACCACGGAAGAAGTCGGCGTCATTCTCGGCGTGTCGACCAGCACCGCCAACAGCCATCTCACCAATGCCATCCAGAAGCTTGGCGCCCGCAATCGCGCGCTGGCGATCGCCACCGCGATCCGGCACGGATTGATCTGACGATGTATCTCGGCTCCTTCCATTCCGGCACGCGCTTCTCCATCGCGACCCCGGCTGCCACCGCAGCCTATATGCCGATCCTGGCCGAACTGCTGGAATTGTCGGAAGACCTCGGCGCCTCGGACTTCAGCCTTCTGTCGGTCACATCGGGGCGAACCGGCAAGCTGATCCCGCTGATGGATTCGGCCTATCCGGATGCCGCGTCGCTGAGCCAGCAGCTTGTATCGGACGCGCCGGCTGCCCTTGTGCGGCATACGATGTCTTCAACCATCATCGCCTGGTGGGCCGCATCCGATCACCCGGCCGCCACGCGTTTCGAGCGCCTGCGCTGGGCTGCCCAAACCACCCCGCTCGGCAAATCGCGCGCCGGTCTGGTGATGCCGCTTCATGCCAACCGCGCCGACTATGGCATGCTGGTTCTCACCGGCCCTGATTTTTCCGTCGACGACGAACGGCTCGCCAGCGCCCACATGCAGGCGCTCGATCTGTTCGGCCGGCTGATCGCGCTGCGGGTCAAGGACGCGGATGGCCAGCCCAAACTCTCACGTCGCGAGCTGGAATGCCTGCGCCTGACGGCCGAAGGTCAGACCAGTGAGGAAATCGCGGCCGGGCTCGGCCTCTCCATCCACACCGCCAACACCTATCTCGGCAATGCCACGCAGAAGCTCGACGCCGTGAACCGCATGCATGCGGTGGCAAAGGCTCTGCGTCTCGGCTTGATCGATTAAAGCCGCTGTTCGGCCGCCTGCCTACGCGGCGGTGACTTGCGGATGCGCGCCTGCTCGATCATCGCCGCCAGATTGCGCGTGTTTTCATCCGCATCCGGCGTCGGTTGGTCGAAGGAAACATAGGTCACCTCCACGCCCGCTTGTTCGTCTTCCAGCCTCAGCGTGAAGTAAACGGTGGCGCCGCGCGGTCGCAGTTCGAGGTCGAGCTTGATCCTGGGCACCTCACCCCAGTTCACGACAGCCTCCCCACCATGGCCGAGCTTCAACGTGCCCGGCATGAAGTAGAGCTCGGCGGCGGATTCCACGATGTCGGCGATCGAGGCGAACTGTTCGAAACGCAGGAAAGCCAGGTAATCGGCGACATCGACCATGCGCAATTCAGCGACGACTTCGCTGATCGCGTTGGCGACGATGATTTCCCGTGCTTCGGAATTATCTTGTCGGTTCATGGTCGCGCAACAACAGGTTTCTTGTTGGTGATGATGCGGACAAGAGCCGCGGCCGCTTGGAGAACCGCGACGGAGTTAAGGTATCCACCGAAACTTGTTTGAGCATGGATCACGCGAGCACGATGTTCTCGGTGAGCAGCCGTTGGTTAAAGTTTGAACGAATGCGTTAAGCTTTAGGGGATTGGTGACTTTTCTGTGCCACAACAATCGGGGCGGGACCTCTCTCGCGGAAGCTTCCACTTGGGCGGCATATGACAAACGCTACTACCGAGATCGCCGTCGAAACTCCGCGCTTCGTACCGGCGGAAGTGCGACTTCGCAGCCCGGTGGTTACTCAGTCGAGTGATGCTGCAGCCGGTGCAATCTCGCGTCGATTGAAGGCTCTGCAGCGTCAACAGCGCACGGCGATCGAGGCACTTTCGCTCGGCAACGCCCCCACTCAGTCGATCCTGTCGCTCTTCCGCTGAATCTGTGGTCTGACGGCCACAGTAATTTTCAGGAGGGACGGTTGGACGAGGGCTGGCAGCACATTGCTGAGCCAAGCACACACAGCCTTCAAAGTCTTGCAGAACAAGGCTTTCAGCCTGACCAACGCGATGCGCCCGAAAGCCCGTTAACCATTTAAGTCACGGGACTCCCAAGATCATCCTCATAAGAACTCGTACTGTCAGGGATTCCACGCAGTCGGTACCCGTTGAACAGCTCATGACGGAGCTGATTCGGGGGCTGCACGATGATCGTGATTGTTGATGAACGAGACCTGGTTAAGGAAGGGTATCAATCGCTCTTCAACAGGGAAGGCATCGCAAGCGCTGGTTTCCGGTCTGCTGAATTCGGCGACTGGGTCGAAAGCGTCGCACCCTCCGATCTGAAGTCCGTCCGCGCCTTTCTCATCGGCGAATGCTCCGAAGACAAGGTCTCGCCCCGCGCCATCCGCAGCCGCACCGCTGCACCCGTGATTGCGCTCAGCGAGCATCATTCCCTGGAAAACACGCTTCGCCTGTTTGAAACCGGCGTCGACGACGTGATCCGCAAGCCCGTCCATATTCGGGAGATCCTGGCCCGCATTGCCGCCATCCGCCGCCGCGTGCAGGACGATGTGGTGAGCTACACCGAAGTCGGCCCGATGCGCATCTATACTGATGGCCGCGATCCCGAGATCAATGGCGCGCCCCTGCCCTTGCCGCGCCGCGAGCGCCGCATTCTTGAATATCTGGCGAGCAATCGCGGTCGCCGGGTCACCAAGTCGCAGGTCTTCAATGCGATCTACGGCCTGTTCGACGATGCCGTCGAAGAGAACGTAGTGGAAAGCCACATTTCCAAGCTGCGCAAGAAGCTGCGCGAAAAGCTCGGCTTCGATCCCATCGAATCCAAGCGCTTCCTCGGCTACCAGTTGATGGCTTGAACCACCGGGAAGCCAACAGCTTCGCACAAGCGCCTTTCGCCATTGTGACGGTGGAAGCGCTTGCCGGATCGGCCTGACGCCAGCACAGAAGCCGATGTACCAGTTCAGCTATGCCGACATCCCAGCCGATACGATAGCCGATGCGCGTGATCGCGAACGGCAGCTGTTGTCGCGCTCCATCGAGCTTCTCCAGGACGCGCGTGACGCCGGCCCGCGATCGCGCCAAGCGGTTGAAGCCGCCTTGTTCGTGCACCGGATCTGGACGAGCTTCGTCGGCGATCTCCAGGCACCCGAGAACTCCACGCCACAGGACCTGCGCGATCATCTGATTGCGGTCGGCTCTTGGCTCATGGCCGAAGCCGAAGCTCTACGGCTGGGACGCTCCGCCGACATCGACGGCCTGATCGACGCGTCGAGCACAATCAGGGACGGACTGAATTGAAAAGCCGGTTGAAGATCGCGCTGAAGCCCGGCGAAAAGATCTATGTCAACGGCGCGGTGATCAGCGTCGATCGCAAGGTCTCGCTGGAATTCCTCAACGACGTGCAGTTCCTGCTGCAAAACCACGTCATGCAGGCCGACGATGCGACATCGCCGCTGCGTCAGCTCTACTTCATCGTTCAGATCATCCTGATGAACCCGGAAGGCGCGGACCAAGCGCGCACCATGTTCAGCCAGACGCTGCCGGTTTTGCTCGAAACGTTCCAGGACGATGAAATGCTTGCCAGGTTGAAAGACATCGACCGGATGGTCGGCAACAACCAGATCTACGAGGCCCTGCGCGCAATCCGCAGCCTGTTTCCGCAGGAAGATGTCTTGCTCGGCAAGGCCGTTCCGCTCATGGACGCCATGCACCTGCCCGCTGCGGCGGAATAAAAAAGCCCGCCATTGAGGCGGGCTTTTTCGTCGGTACGAACTGCTTACAGCTCGGGGCAACCACGCTCATTGGCAAAGCGCATCGTTTCGGTGCGGCCACGGCGTGTTTCACCTTCAACGGTAATGCTGCGCGGGGTCACGCGGATCACTTCCCCGTCGCGCAGACCTTCGTCGCGGGCTGCAGCGCGGGCTTCGCGCTCCGAGCAACCACCACGTGGCGGCGGGCCACGGCGGTCGCGATCGCGGTCACGATCGACCGGACGCACGCCATTCGGTCCAATTTCCAGCTGAATGCCCTGTGCGGAGGCAAACGACATGCCGCCTACGAGCGAGCCAGCCGTCACTGCGAGTGCCAGACCCGCGGATGTCAGAACCTTACGCATCTTCTTCTCCTTCGCGACTACGTCGCTCATTGATCATCGTCGCAATAAGTCTTCACAACGAAGACTGTTCCCGAACATTAGTTGGTTCTGAAACTTTGAAGCTGCTGATCCTCTCCTCCGCACCCCCCTGAATTGTCACGTTGACGTAAACGGAAGCGGTCCATACATCACGGCAGGGCTTAGATGCCCACCATCCCGAGGAGAGATTGATGACCCTGCAGGAAATCGCAGCACAGCTGCAAACCCGCGTCGCCGATGCCGATTTCGACAAGTCCGTGAAGTTCGTGCTGGGCAGCGAGGGCGTGATCGTGCTCGACGGCGGCAAGGTCACGACCGAAGACGCGCCGGCCGATTGCACGATCACCATATCGCGTTCCAATTTCGAAGACCTCGTCGCCGGCGACCTCAGCCCAACTGCCGCCTTCATGTCCGGCAAGCTCAAGGTAGACGGCGACATGTCCGCCGCCATGGCCTTGAGCCAGCTGCTTTAAGCGTCGCCCTTGCGGGTCGCACTTCAGGATGAGGACTGGCTGTGAAGCGTCCCATCCTCGTCGTCATCCTTGGCCTTGACCCAAGGACTGATGCCGACGACTTTTTCATTGCTGAGCCGCAGCGACTGCCACACAGGCGGTAGGACATTGGCGCGTGACGTGCGTCGCCCCATCCGGGAACCATCCGGCAGCCGCATCGTCTGTGGAGGGACAGTGCTGTCTCTCAAAGCCGAAAACACAGGAGCGGGCGATGAAAAGCGCCGTTTACAAGCAGTTTGGAACGCCTGAGAAGGTCCTGACCAGTCAGGAATGCGATCAGCCGAAACCGGGGCATGGTCAGGTGTTGGTGCGGATGGTGTTATCGCCCGTGCACAACCATGACCTCATGACGATCGCCGGCCAATACGGGATCAAGCCCGATCTTCCGTCGATCCCCGGCACCGAAGCCGTGGGCATTGTTGAAGCGCTGGGCGATGGCGTCACAAACCTGAAGGTGGGGCAGCGCGTGGCAGGCGGCGCCAGCGCCACGTGGGCGGAGTTCTATCTCGCCGACGCCAAGCGTTCCGTGCCGGTCCCGGATGCCGTCGACAACGAAACGGCGTGCCAGCTCGTTTCGATGCCGCTTTCGGCCAAGATGCTGCTGGAATCGCTGAACCTGCCATCCGGCGAGTGGGTGGTGCTGAACGCCGCCAATGGCGCGGTCGGCAAGATGATGGCGCAGTTCGGTGCCGAGCGTGGCGTCAAGGTTCTCGGCTTGGTCCGGCGCCAGGCGGCCGTTGAAGAGCTTCGTGCCGAAGGCATCGACAATGTGGTGGCGACCGATGAAGATGGTTGGCAAGATAAAGCGCGCGCCATGGTCGGCGGCGCAACAGTGTCGCGCGCGATCGACTCGTTGGGCGGCGACGGACCTTCGCAAGTGCTGAGCGTGGCGTCCGATGGCGCCGAACTCATCAGTTTCGGCGCGATGACGCAGCAGCCGCTGAAGATCGCGGCAGGCGACCTCCTGTTCCGCGGCATCACCGTCAAGGGCTTCTGGGGTGCCAAGCCGCCGGTGAAGCCTGAACGGATCGCCGAGTTGCTGCACGAACTGATCAGGGATGCCGCATCGGGCAAGCTGAAGCTCCCGATCGAAGCCGCTTATACGATCGAAGACATCGCCAAGGCCGTGAGCGCAAGCGGGGAACCGGGGCGCAAGGGCAAGATCGCCATCAAGGGCGCGAGCGGCCAATAGACCGGAAGTGCTTAATGAGCGAAGTGCGTCCTTCGAGGCTCGCTTCGCTCGCGCCTCAGAATGAGGACGGTTGCATATAGCTCCTCCGCTTTGTCACCCTCGGGCTTCACCCGAGGATCTATGCCAGAAGGCAGAAGGACAGTAGCAACGCGTTTTCATGGGAAGCGCTACGGCTACGCCCAACAACGACGAAGCCGGTGGTGGGGCCAAGGCATCGCCCCTCACCCAGCCCGAGCCAAAACCTCGCTCACCTTGCGGCCGGATGCCTTCAGCGTACCCTTCGCACCATCCAGCCATCCGTCGACCAGTTCCAGCGCGAGGAAGCGGTGGCGCTCGTAGGGGCCGGGCATTGCAAGGTCGGCGGTCTTGGTGGCGGTAAAGCCGAAGCGTTCGTAGTAGCCGGGATCGCCGACGAGCAGGATCGCGCCGTGGCCGAGGCGGGTGGCCTCGGTGATGGCCTGGCGCATGAGAGCGGAGCC
>NZ_DAMBUH010000123.1:0-9576 GCF_032053605.1 Tianweitania sp. | reverse complement strand
CGCGCCGACGCACCGCGCCCATCGTGCCGGAACAAAACATTGCCGGCCGCGCGCTGATCTTCGTGATCGCGATCATGACCTTTCTGTCCTGTTTGACGCTCGGCGCCGTTTCGCTCGTGCGCGACACCGCTTCCATGTGGGAAAGCCAGATTTCGCGCGAAGCGACGATCCAGATCCGGCCGCGAGAAGGGCTGGACATGGAACAGGCGCTGGTGGACGCCAGCCGCATTGCTTCAGGCTTTGCCGGCGTCCGCAGCGCCACGGTTGTGGACCGCGCCGCGACTTCGCGCCTGCTGGAGCCGTGGCTCGGAACCGGCCTCAACATCGACGACCTTCCAGTGCCGCGCCTCGTGGTGGTGACGATCGATGAATCCAATCCGCCGGATTTCGGCTCCATGCGCAGCTTGCTGGCGTCTGAAATCGCGACCTCGTCCTTGGATGACCACCGCACCTGGGTGGACCGGCTGGTGGCCATGGCGCGCACAACCGTGACGATCGGTCTGGCGGTTTTGGTGTTGATGTTGTCGGCCACCGTTCTGTCCGTTGTGTTCGCAACGCGTGGAGCGATGGCGGGCAATGGTCACATCATCGAAGTGCTGCACTTCGTCGGCGCCGAAGCGCGCTTCATCGCCGCCGAGTTCCGCCGCCACTTCCTGCTTACTGGCATGAAGGGCGCGCTGGTTGGCGGCGTTCTCGCGATGCTGGTATTTCTCGGCTTCGGCTGGTGGTCGTCACGCAATTTGGCGACGCCGGAAGCCGATCAAGCGACCGCTTTGTTCGGCAATTTCGCCATCGGCCTGTCAGGTTATCTCGGCGTCGGTTTGATCGTGCTCTTGATCGGCGCGCTGACCGCAGCCACCAGCCATTTCACTGTGGTCCGCTACCTCAGCGAAATGGATCTGTCCCAGCAAGCTTCGGAATAGGACGATGCTGTACAACCACCTTGTTGCAGCGGAGCGAATTTCCTCGGCGAGCGTTCGAGGATAGTATGAGCGTGATGAAGAGCATGGAAGGAGACCGGGCGACCCAACGGGGCCTGGATGTGCTGCGGCAAGGTCAGCCGCAAACCCGCCGCCGCGTGCCGCGCATTCTGCGCTGGATCGTCTCGTTCTGCTTGTTTGCAGCCTTCATGCTGGGCGTCGGCTTCCTCGCTTTCGCCACCCATGTCGCCACGCTGGATACCCCGCAGGATCCTCGCAAGGCCGACGCCATCATCGTCTTGACCGGCGGGCTTTACCGGCTCGATGCCGGCGTCAATCTCCTCAACGACGGCAAGGGTGAGCGGCTGCTGATCAGCGGCGTTAATCCCAAGGCCGGCCGCGATGATCTACGTTTGGCAACCGGCGGCGATCGCAAGCTGTTTTCCTGCTGCGTCGATATCGATCACGCAGCGCTCGATACGATCGGCAATGCGGAAGAAAGCGGCAAGTGGATGCAGACGCATCATTATAACAGCGTCATCCTCGTCACCAACAACTACCATATGCCCCGCAGCCTGCTGGAAATGCGCCGCATCTTGCGCGGCGTCGAGATTCAGCCTTATCCCGTGGTCAACACCAATCTGAGCGATGGCAGCTGGATGACCGATCCGGACGCGCTTCGGGTGATCGCCACCGAATATGCCAAATTCCTTGCAGCTCTTGCTCGCGGCTGGACCGGCATGGCGGATGGTTCGGCCACGGCCAACGGCTGATTGCCATCCGTTGCCCCTCGTCACGGCATTTCTGAACGGACAGGCCATTCCACTCGGGACCGAAATGCTCTACCCAGCAAGCCCCTCCTGCTGGCCCGCCGCATGACCGCAATCCGCTCCTTCCTGTACAACGTCGCCTTTTACGTGAACCTCATCGTCTTGATGATCGTGTTCACGCCGATCTATTTCGTGCTGCCGCGCTTGAAGGCCTGGTTCGTGCCGAAGTTCTGGGCGCGATCGAGCCTTTGGTTGCAGCACGTCATCGCCGGCACGAAGAGCGATATTCAGGGCGTGGAAAACCTGCCGAACACGTCCTTCATCCTTGCGCCGAAGCATCAATCCTTCTGGGACGTGCTGGCCTTCTTCCCTTACCTCAAGGATCCCCTGTTCATCCTCAAGCGCGAGCTAATGTGGATCCCACTTTTCGGCTGGTATGTTGCCAAGATGCAGATGGTGCCGGTCAATCGCGGCGAGCGCGCCAAGGCGCTACGCGCCGTTGTTGCCGCGACATCGAAGGAGATGGAACGCAACCGGCAGCTCATCATCTATCCCGAAGGCACCCGTCGCGCCCCTGGCGACGAGCCGGCCTACAAGTGGGGCATTGCCGAGCTTTACAGCAAGCTGAACGTACCGGTCGTACCGGTTGCCCATGCGGCCGGTCTTTACTGGCCGCGCCGCAAGTTCCTGCGCTATCCCGGCACGATCCATGCGCGTTTTCTACCGCCGATCCCGCCCGGCCTTGACCGTAAAGCCTTTCTGGAGCGGTTGATCGCGGAAACGGAAGCCGCCTGCGACCAGATGCTGGTTGACGCCGCAACCGGTCCCAACCCGCCGCCTTTGCCGCCAACGGCCCTCAAGCGGCTGGGGGAACTCGGCGTTTCCGTCAAGCGCTGACGCTTGCGGGCTGCGGCAACAAGGCAGCCACTTCCTCCAGCCACGGATCGCGTATGCGCAAGGCGCGCAGATGCTCCACCGTGTTGAGGACGTAATCTTCGTTGGGCCCCGAATAGCCCTTCGCGCCGGAAACAATCGCCGCCGCCTCACGCGCTTCAAGCGCGCCGGCGTAGTGCGGATGCTCTCGGTCGACGACGTAGGTCAGCGCAGGCACGCGGTAGCCATCGCTCAACGTCACGGTCAAAACTCGCTCGCGATAAACATGCGTCACCAATTCGCGTTCGCGCAGATAGGCGATGACTTCGTCTCGCAGGGCTCCGGGCACGCGAAAGGCGAGGCCGATGCAGGAGCCGCCGCGATCGAGGCCGAGCACCAGACCCTTTCGTTCGCGCGTTCCCCGGTGACCGGTTGAAAGCACACAAAGCGACCGCCGAAACCCGTGCAAACGGGCGCGTCTTGTTTCCACATGCGCAAAGCCCGGCCGCCAAATCAACGAACCGTAGCCAAACACCCAAAAATCGCCCATATCGCCGGAAGAGATGGCTTCTGAACTCCCGCAAGGATTCGAGCCGTTCGCCAGGTTCATACCCAGCCACGCCGATCTTCCCGTATTCGATAAGAAAAAGCAGACCTTTCCATGACGTCAAGTGACCAGCAGGGTTCACCGATCTTCCGGCGCATATTGGTGCTTGCGCTCGTGGTGCTCGTGGTAATCTGCGCTTACGTCGCCGGCTGGTATTATCTGGCGGGACGGCTGGAAAGCTCGGCCAACCGCTCGCTGCGCGACATCCGCGCGGCAGGCGGAGAGGCCGATTGCGTCGACCAGACCGTGCAAGGCTTTCCCTTCCGTATCGGCCTGTTCTGCAACGGCGTGCTTTACTCCACCCCGGCTCGCGATGTGCAGCTGAAAGCCGGCGCATTCCGCTCGGCCGCTCAGGTCTATGATCCCCGCACGATCGTCGGCGAGCTCGATGGCCCGATGGAAGCCGTGCTGCCCGGCCTCGTGCCGCTGTCACTGTCCTGGAACCTCATGCATGCCAGCGTGCGCCTGGCCGAACCGCTGCCATCGGCCGTTTCGGTTGAAGGGCGCGATGTCGTTGTCGGGGAAAGTGCTGGCGGGCAGGGCCTGTTCAAGGCCGAAAACGCGCAGGTCCATATGCGTGCCAACAACAGCGATGTTGATCTCGCGGCACGCTTCACCAATCTGCGGCTGAACGGCGCTTCGGATGCGGAAGGCGCGCCGGGGCTGAACGCTGAAGGCAATATGACGGTGTTCGACGGCGTCACCCTCGCCACGTCGCCCCAAGCGATCGAACTCGGCTACAAGACTGAGATCCGCGCCTTGACCCTGTCTTTCGGCCCGGATGCCTCGATCGGCCTGTCCGGCCCGCTTTCGGTGGACTCTTCAGGCCTCATCGACGCACAGCTGACGCTGACTGCGCGCCAGCCGATCGCCATTGCCCGGGTGCTGACGGCGCTGTTTCCCGAGCAGCGCAAGGAAATCGAGATGGCCTCGTCCGGCCTGACCATGCTCGGCAACGCGCCGTCGCTGCCCCTGACGATCGCCAAGGGCAGGGCATCGATCGCGTTCATCACGCTCGGCGATATCCCGCCGCTGCGGCCTTAAACTTTGGCAGCAGCCTGTCGGCCGAAGTCCGGCAGGTCGACTTCCTGACCTGCTTCGATGATCGAGCGGCGCACGTCACGCGTATGCGTGAACATCTCGAACAGCTTGTCGCCGTCGCCCCAGCGGATCGCCCGCTGAAGCGAAGACAAGTCCTCGGAGAAGCGCGCCAGCATTTCAAGGATCGCGTCCTTGTTGTGCAGGCAGATGTCGCGCCACATCACCGGATCGGACGCCGCCAGCCGCGTAAAATCGCGAAAACCGGACGCCGAATATTTGATGACCTCGGATTCCGTCACCGTTTCCAGGTCATCGGCCGTGCCGACGATGTTGTAGGCGATGATGTGCGGCAGGTGTGAGACGATCGCCAGCACCTTGTCGTGGTGGTTCGGATCCATCGTGTCGAGCCGCGAACCGCATGCTTCCCAGAAGCGGCCGAGGCGTTCCACCGCATATTGATCCGTTCCGGGCAGGGGGGTCAGAATGCACCAGCGCCCCCGAAAAAGCTCCGCAAAACCGGCGGATGGACCCGACTTTTCGGTGCCTGCGATGGGATGACCGGGAATAAAATGGACGTTTTTCGGCAAAAACGGGAGCATCTGTCCGATTACCGAGGCCTTCGTGGAGCCCACATCGGTCACGATCGCACCCGCTTTCAAGGCAGGCGCGATCTGCTCCGCGACGGCTCCGGACGACCCGACCGGGACGGAAATGATCACGAGATCAGCGTCCCGCACGACCTCTTTCGCATCGATCGCGTAACTGTCGCCCAGCCCCAATTGCCGAGCTTCTTCAAGCGTTTGCTCGCTGCGGGTGGAGATGGCGATGTGGTTGGTGAGGCCCTCGCGGCGGATCACACGCGCCAAGGAGGAGCCGATGAGACCGATGCCGATCAGGGCAATCTTCTCAAACAGAATTTCAGACATGGATTTGTTTCTTCAGGTCTTGAGAAAGTCACTCAAGGCCGCGACGACGCCACGATTGGCCTCCTCGGAGCCCACGGTCATTCGCAGCGCGTTGGGGAAGCCATATCCCGCAACGCGCCGCAAGATATAGCCTTGGGCGCTGAGATAATCGTCCGCCTTCGCCGCCGAATGCGCTTCCGCAGGCGGGAAATGGATGAGGATGAAGTTGCCGACGCTGGGCGTCACGCGAAGGCCGAGCTTGGTCAGCTCTTCCGTCAGCCAGGGCAGCCAGGTCTCGTTGTGCTGCACGGTCTTCTCGACATGCGCTTGATCGCGGATCGCCGCAACACCGGCAGCGATTGCAGCAGCATTGACGTTGAAGGGGCCACGCACGCGGTTCAGCGGATCGAGGATATGCTCGGGGCCGTACAGCCAGCCGATGCGCATGCCGCCCAGGCCATGGATCTTAGAGAACGTACGGGTCATGACCACGTTCTGCGCCGATTTCACCAGATCCACACCGGACTCGTAATCCTCGCGGCGGACATATTCGGCATAGGCAGCATCCAGAACGAGCAACACGTTCTTCGGCAGACCGGCATGCAGGCGCCGCACTTCAGCAAACGGGATATAGGTGCCCGTGGGATTGTTGGGGTTGGCGAGGAAGACGATCTTCGTGCGCGGCGTGACTGCCGCCAAGATCGCGTCGACTTCCGCCGTTTCATCCTTTTCCTTGACCACCACAGGCACACCGCCGGCCGACTGGATGTAGATGCGGTAAACCAGGAAGCCGTGTTCGGTGAAGATGCCTTCGTCGCCCGGCTGCAGGTAGACCTGCGCCAGCAAGCCGATCGCTTCGTCCGAGCCGTTGGTGCACAGGATGTTGGCGGGGTGCAGCCCGTAAGCTTCGCCGATCGCCTCGCGCAAAACCGTGGCGGAGCCATCCGGATAGAATTCCATGTGGCCGGCCGTGTCGCGCACGGCGGCAATCGCTTTATCCGACGCACCCAGCGGATTCTCGTTGGACGACAGCTTGTGAATCTTGCTCACGCCAGCCGATGCGGTCGACTTGCCGGGCACATAGGCCGCGATGTCCAGCACGCCGGGCTTGGGTGTGGGGCGATCCTGGACGGCTTCGGTGCTCATGACGGCGCTCGTTCTTGGCTTCGGCTGATAAGTCAGTGCTGACTGATACCGGCGAATAAACCTGACGCAACGGCTTGTCGAGTTCAAAGCGGCGTGCCGCCTCGACGCCCCATTGACAGGACAGGGCGTCCTTCCCTAGCTAAGTCCATCTTTCCCTGGGGTTGCCCGACCATGATTACCTTGCCGAAGCTCGCGCGCTCGCGCCGGCTGCTTGCCGCCGACGAAGCAAATAAACCCACAAGTCAGGTTCTGCGCTTCGGCCCCGACAAACCCCTTAAGCTCGATGCTGGTGTCGATCTCGCGCCCTTCCAGATCGCCTACCAAACCTATGGCACGCTCAACGAGGCGCGGTCCAACGCTGTCCTTGTTTGCCATGCGCTGACGGGCGACCAGCATGCCGCCAACACCCATCCCGTGACGGCTAAGGATGGCTGGTGGGATGTGCTGATCGGACCCGGCAAGATCGTCGACACCAATCGCTTCTTCGTCATCTGCTCGAATGTCATTGGTGGCTGCCTCGGCTCGACCGGTCCGGCCTCGATCAACCCGTCCACCGGCAAGCCCTATGGCCTCGATCTGCCGGTCATCACCATCCCCGACATGGTGCGTGCGCAATCCATGCTGGTGGATCATTTCGGCATCGACCAGCTGTTTTGCGTGATCGGCGGCTCCATGGGCGGCATGCAGGTTCTGGAATGGGCGGCGAGCCATTCTAGCCGCGTGTTCAGCGCCTTGCCGATCGCCACAGGTCCGCGTCACTCCTCGCAGAACATCGCCTTCAACGAGGTTGGCCGTCAGGCCGTGATGGCGGACCCCGATTGGTGCGGCGGAAAGTATATCGAAGAGGATAAGCGGCCGGAGAAGGGTCTGGCGGTGGCGCGCATGGCCGCCCACATCACCTATCTCTCGGAAGCTGCGCTGCATCGCAAGTTCGGCCGCAACCTGCAGGATCGGTCCCAGCTGACCTTCGGCTTCGATGCCGATTTTCAGATCGAGAGCTATCTGCGCCATCAGGGCATGACTTTCGTCGACCGCTTTGACGCGAACTCCTATCTCTACATGACCCGCGCCATGGATTATTTCGATCTGGCGGCGGACCATGATGGACGGCTGGCCGACGCCTTTGCCGGCACCTCGACGCGCTTCTGCCTGGTGTCCTTCACCTCCGATTGGCTGTTCCCGACCTCTGAAAGCCGCTCGGTTGTGCACGCGCTGAATGCCGCCGGCGCGTCGGTGTCCTTTGTCGAGATCGAGACCGATCGCGGCCACGACGCCTTCCTGCTCGACGAGCCCGAACTGTTCGCCGCCATCAACGGCTTCATCAGCTCGGCCGCCCGCGCCTACGGCCTGCCGGAGGCCGCGCAATGAGCCAGGAACCACCGAAACTCACCATCGGCGAGCGCCAAACCCGTTTCGACCTCGATGTCGTTGCTTCCTATATCAAGCCTCAAGCGAAGGTGCTCGATGTCGGCTGCGGCGATGGTTTGCTTCTGGAAAAGCTTGCCGGCGAAAAGCAGGTGGATGGGCGCGGCGTGGAACTGTCTCAGCGCGGCGTCAACGAATGCGTGGCGCGCGGCCTGTCGGTGATCCAAGGCGATGCCGACACCGACCTCGTTTTCTATCCAGATCGCGGCTTTGATTACGTCATCTTGAGCCAGACGCTTCAGGCCACCAAGAACCCGAAAGCGGTGCTGGAGCATCTGCTGCGCATTGGCGACAAGGTGATCGTGTCGATCCCCAATTTCGGCTATTGGCCCAACCGCCTCGCACTCGCCTTCAAGGGCCAGATGCCTGTCAACCGCCATCTGCCCTATAGCTGGTACGACACGCCCAACATCCACTTCTGCACCATTCGCGATTTCGTCAAACTCTGCGACGAAGTCGGCGCCAAGGTCGAGAGCGCCGCAGCACTCGACGGCAGCGGCCAGAAGATCGGCCTGTCCATGCCCTGGTGGTTCTGGAACTTCTTCGGCCAGCAAGCGGTGTTCATGCTGCGCCGCTGACGCGGGGTGCTGGGTGTGCTATTTTCGGGCAAGCGAACTGGAGCGAAACCATGCGCGATGAGCAGTTTACGGTGAACCTGCCCGATGATCTCGCGGACTTCGTCAGTGAGCACATCACGGGTAGTGGCCGCGAGACTTTGAGCAACGAGGTCGTTCAGCAAGCGTTCGACGTGTTGCGACACCAGCAGGAACAGACGGCGCGGATGAAAGCGGAGTTGGACGAGGCGGAAAAAGACCCTCGGCGCTACTCGCTGGAAGAGGTCAAAGCTCGGTTGGAACGGCGTCTTGCAGAACTGAATGCTCATTCGTGAAGCTCGCTGTCACTTCCACAGATCAAGCAATTCGTGATCTGGATGCAATCGAAGCTTTCATCGCGCTCGACAATCCAGTTCGCGCCGTAAGCTATGCGTTGGAAATCGTTGATGCGTGCATGAAATTAGCTGAGATGCCTGAACTGGGACGTCGCCGAGACGAACTGGGTCAGGGCAGACGTTCGTTTTCGTTCCGAAAGCGTCAGACGATCATCTATCGTATTCTGACGGACCGGGTGAATGTTGTACGCATCTACTCTGCGGGCAGAGACGTCCTGCGAGATGATCAGGGCGACAACAATTGAGGCTGGCAGCTTTCATGGATAGCGGTCCAAATCGGAGGTCACTCGATGCCTAAGCGGTTGACCATAGCTGTTTCTGAGGAAACCGCCGATTTTTTGCGCACGCGAGTCGCTGGCGGCGCGTCGATCGACGGCTTGATAGCTGAGGCGTTGGCGCATCTACGGACCCTGCAGCAAAAACTGGCTCGGGTTCGGGCGCAACTTGATGAAGCCAATGTTGATCCGGGTCGCTATTCGCTCGACGAGGTGGAAGGCACCGCTGAACTGCTTCTTTTCCTGAAGGAAACATTGGACAGCATCGAGAGCCGTGACCCGCTTCTGAAAGTCACGTTGGGAGAACTGTCGGCAAGCCGTAAAATCGTGGAAAAGGTTCGCGCGCTTAACGCTCGCGCTCACTAACGCGCACCCGCACCGCACCCTGAGGACTCAGCGCCGGAACCAGAACGCGGCGCGTCACGCGCTTGGCCACCGGAATGCCCTGATACAGCCGCTTCTGCGCTTCCACCACGATCACGCCTGAAAAGATCGGCCAGAACCGGCGGCCGGCGCGTTCCAGGACTTGGGCGAGGCGCATCATCCAGCGGCTGGTGGAAGGCGGGAAGAACAGGGCATCGCCCCAGGCGCCCGGTGTGAAGTTGGCTTCGCGCAACAGCGTCATCAGCTGCGTGCGGGAATAGGGCCGGCCCGTGCCGAAAGGC
>NZ_DAMBUH010000122.1:8690-9685 GCF_032053605.1 Tianweitania sp. | reverse complement strand
CTGCCGGATGTTCTTAGAGAAGCGAGCCGGGATGCGCGTCGCATCCTTGAAGTAGCGATCGGCGTCCTTCAGCTTTACCACCCGATCTACATCAAGCTGTTCGCGGTCGTTCAGGTGCGCATCGGGCGCAGTGAGCAATATGGCAGCGTCCACATAAATTTCGTCTAGCTCATGCCGACCTGGATTGGCTTGGGTCAGCAAGCCCTTCACCGTTCGGGCGTGCCCCCGCAGCTTGCCCAGTGGGGACGGGTACGGTGCGCGGCCCTCTGGGTACCACTTATTGCCATACACATCGATCGTGCCGCGCGTGCCCTTTACGTCGACTAGGTACACCGCATGGGGCGCCAACAAAGCGATGTCGATCTCGAAACGCTCCCCTTGACGTTCGATTTGAAAGTTATGAAGCAGGATAAAACTATCAGGCAAGCGATCTCGCAGATAAGCGATCGCGGCACGTTCGGCGTCGTTGACCGGCTGGCCCACTGGAATCACTTTGGCCATATCCGCTTACGCTCCCATTCGGATCTTTGATTCGACGTCGCTGGTGCCATCCATCATTAGGTCGATTGCAGCATTTCGTTCGGCATAAGCACGATAAACCATTTCGGCTATTTCCTTTTCCAAACTGCTTGCCAATCGAGGAATTGGAATATTAGGCACCCTCTTCCAATGCAGGTCCTGCTGCTTTGATCCTTCGGCGAGGCCGCGCAGTATTCTGAATCCTGCATTTGATCGAAGGAAAGCATATAGATAGCCCGGCTCAATCTCGCCAGGGCGAACAACTATTCGCATACAATGGTCCGTGTAAGCGCGATCCAACGCTCGCTTTCCCGTAATTAGCTCACTTCGGCAAAAAAGCTCATCTTCACCGAGCGTTCCTTGCTTTGCCACGATAATAGTTCTGTCCGGCACTACATATCGAGGAGAGTGCCTCAGCAAATACTTTCGACTAATCCAACGCCCCGCAGGAAATAGCTGAAATAACGGTTTTTGGG
>NZ_DAMBUH010000122.1:8148-8680 GCF_032053605.1 Tianweitania sp. | reverse complement strand
AAGAACTTCGATGCCGTTTTCTTTATCTGCATCAATTCTTTTGAACATCACTCTCCAGCGAAGCCAGTCCATATCAACCAGATCAGCCAACAGACTAAAGTCTCCACGCTCGATCTCATCAGTGATACGCCGAACTCTCAAAGAATGATTCCATGCACGCAACGGCTCGGCGTTATTTGACGCCACTTCAAAACCTAGATCACTGGAGTCTTTCTTCCATTCACATGAGTTTGGATTTGAAACCCCTGTTTTGGAAAACAGAAGATCAGTCGCTTCTTCGAGTAACCTTTGGCCATTAGACAATTTCTGAGCTGCCTCATCCATCTTGGCACCAACACCGTTCTCAAACACCTCACCAAATCTTGGAACCGGCAGATCGGCAATGTGCTTTGGCTCAATATGCTGAATAACTGCACCATAGGTTCCTGAGACGACTAAAGGTACGCCGTAACTACTCGACAGAAAAGCATATAAATAGCCTGGCGATATACGGCTTTCCTTCGGAACAACACGGAGAACGTGCTCAGAGCAG
>NZ_DAMBUH010000122.1:2289-8138 GCF_032053605.1 Tianweitania sp. | reverse complement strand
ATCCGGCCTTACATAGGCCATACGCCCAATCGTTCCGGATCTGGTGATTAATGTCCAACGCTCCCCAAGAGTAAATAACGGGTTACGTTCCACTTGCTTCTTGGCTATCAACGGCAAGGTCGAAAGATCTGCAAGCAGAATGTCTGAACTACCTAAGAATGGGGTGCCATAGCGTGGATCATCAACCCAATTCCGCCCCTCCCGGCCCGCATGGAAAATATTTTCCGTTACGTCTTGCAGTTTCTCTTTCGGTACAGAGAGGCATGCCAGCGCATCTCTAGCCTCAAGGGCTCCGGACATATATGGGTTGCAATCAAGGCGCCTACCTGGCTCATCCAGCCAACTAGAACGAATAATGCTCGCGTTTTTGAAACCTGCAAAGGTCATACGGGCACCTCCGAAGGAAACCATTCATGCAGTACGCTCAAAACGCGAAAGTCGCCCACATCGACGCCGAGGCGTTCAAAGCAACGATAGCGCATAGCTTTCAGTCGTGTGATCATTTGCTGGGCTCTGGATGTGTGGCGCGAAACTCGGCATAGGCTTTGGCAATCTCCGGCAGGTCATCATGGAGAATTCGCTCTTTGCGATGAAGCGTGCGAACTTGTAGGCCGCCGCCAATACGGACTTTCTCTTCATGGCTGACATCCACAAGAATTTCTTCACCATCTGGATGGCGCTTGTAGAGAGTGTTTCCTCGACGGTCGAAGCCCACATTCTCTGCTACTGCCATAAAAACCGGGTAATCCTTCTTTTGCCCTAGATCTTCAGCTTGAACAACTTCAGCTGGCTTCCTTTTCAAAAACAGTAGAGTAGTCTGTATGTTTACATTCGCCTCTACAATGAATGACTCAACCGGCAAGTCGATGCTGGCCAACACCCAGCAATGGCGAAGAATCCAATAGCGGATGTACTCATCGCCGGGATTACCGAGAACACCATTTGGCAATACAATTCCCATTCGACCGTTTGGTCGGAGCCACCGTACACATCGCTCAATGAATAGCGTTTCTGGAGCCACTGCAGGCTTGACATTATTAGTCATCACAAACCCATCTTCATGCCGTTCCCAGCGGCGTGCCAGTTCGTATTGCTCTAAAATAGTCTTTTCGGTAACGGGGATGTCAGATCCAAACGGCGGGTTGGTCAGCAAAACATCGATCGAGCCAAGGGGAATGTCTTCCTTGGCAGACTGCACGCCGGGCAAGTCACCGCGAGGAAACTCCAGCGAGTTCATGTGATAAAGATGGCCTAACGAATTGCCGGCCATCATCACATTCATCTGTGCGGCCTTCACAAGGAAGGGATCGAAGTCGGCACCGAATAGGTTTTTAGACACGAAGCTAGCGAGGCGATCACGGATGGACAAGAACTCTTCCGTATTCTCTTCGCCGGCCTTAATGCGCTTTTCGTCTTGAAAAACCTTGTTGAGGTAGTTGAGGGTCTCGACCAGAAAGCCGCCTGTGCCGCAGGACGAATCAAGCACGCGCTCATGCTCTTTGGGTGCCAGCATCTTGACCATCAGGCTGATTGCGCCACGCGGTGTGAAGTATTGGCCTCGATCTCCGCGCAGGTTGGTACCAACGATTTCTTGGTAGGCCGTTCCTTTGGCATCCACATCGGTGCGACCAAAGTCGTAGCGAGCCAATTCTGAAACAATGAAGGCCAAAGCCCGGTCGGACAAGGTTATCTCTTCGTTGCCTTTGAACAGGCCGTCGTACTTCTTCTTCACTGCCTCAAAAAGTGGCTTGATGCGCAAGCGGATTTGCTCACGGCCTGAAACTTCAAACGGCTCAAACGGCCCTACCCAGAAACGGCGTGCTTCGTTGGGCTGCTGCTCGTCATACATCTTGCAGAAGATGAGATACAGGAACTGCCAGAAGGCAGCGTCCTTGGGCATGCCTTCGTTGCCGTGGATGTAATTGTGGCAGCGGCGGAAGGCTGTGCGCAGCATGACCGGATCGGCGCGGCGTAAGCGTCCCATGGAGCGACCCTCGACGCTGAAGGAATCGTCACCCAAAGGCCAGTCGCCGATGGGCTTGAGCTTGGTGTCAAAGCGGGTGACCTCCTTCTTGAAGAAGAAGAACTCCAGGCCGTTGGTCCAGAGGCCGTAGTCGCAGCTTTCGACTTCAGCCATCACGGTTTCTAGTACCTCAAATTCTTTGCGCGCCTCTTCGGGATCACGCATGCGATAGGCGCCCTTGGTGCCGAGCTTAGGCTCCTTCTCAACCACCACGGCGCGGTAGAGGTTGTCCACCGTGTGCGCTTGGCCGGGCTTGAAGATGGCAATGTCGAGCTTGCGGTTCTTGCCCAACACCTTGACCTTGAAGTCAGGCTCCATGTCTTCGGCAGCAATGCCGTACTCATGGATGATGGCGCGGGCAATCCGCTGGCGGACTTGTTCCTTGTCGCTGTCCTTCACCGGGTTGCCGGTAATGTAGTCAAAGACCTTACCGTCGTCGAGTGCGCTCTCCGGCGCTTGGGCTTCTTGATCAAGGTCACGCATATCGTTGTTTTCCGGTGTGGAGCGCTGCTTGGGCATTGCGCAGCTCCTTGTTATCAAAGTCATCACTGCTGGTGGCGGCACCGCCCTCTCGCACCCAGACGTCTACATCTTCCTTTTTAAACTTCCAGAAGCGCCCGAGCTTGGGCCCCGGCATGCCTTTAGAGGTAACCCAGGTGTAGACGGTGGCTTTGGCCGCGGCGAGATAATCAGCTATTTCATCGACGGAAAGCCAGCGGTCGTCCATGTCTGCATCCATACATAAATGCGCCGCTAAAATTGCGGCAAATAAACAAAGTCTACGCCACTTTCATCCAGTCCGACAGGTTTGAGCCTTCTTTAGTTGGGTTTATTCTTGTCACACTCGTTTTCCCGGGATCAAGGGCCTTCAAACCATGCTTGGCTTTCAGCTCGAGAACCCGTGCCTCGCGCACTTCTTGAAGCAGGACGGAGTGATGGCGATCACCCCGCCGCACGGCGTGCTGTTCCTGCCCGCCCGCATCCCGGGGTGCATTCTCGTGCTGAAGAAGTCTAAGAAGCCGGACGACGTGCTATTCATCAGTGCGGAAGACCATTTCGAAAAGGGTAAGCGACACAGCCAACTCTTGCCGAAGCACATCGACAAGATCATCGACACCTAACAGTTCCGCAAGGAAGAGGCTCGCTACTCGCGAGGGTGGGCATGGATGAAATCGAGAAGAACGATTTCAAGCTGAACATCTCCCACTTGGCGACTGTGCATGGGGAGCTTGTCGCGAGAGCAGAAGATCAAGATCACTACGCAGCAGTACAACGAGTTTCTCAAGGAGGCTGGGGCTGCCCTTCCTGGTCGCGGGGCGATAAGCCAGTTCGCCATGTATGGGTGTAAGTTTCGTCTGAATTTTCTTATGCTTACGCGCGTGCGCGTGCGCGAGGGCGGAAAGGAAACTTTGTAGAATTCGCTGGGTGTTGGCATTATCGGGCTTGTCACCCGGCGGCTCCGCAACGGCAGATTAGACAGTCACCGAAACCTCGTCCCTCAAAAAGCGGAGGCGATGAGGACGACTTACGTCCGACGACCCAACGCCAGCAGCCAAGCCGTTCGCGTGACTCGACGCTATACCTCGTAATGCGTGCATCAATGCCTCGTCGGCGCGGCCAGGCACGGTGCGCTCGTGGTGCCTAGGCAAGGCCGGCGTGCAGTTTCCCTGGGCGTTTGTGAGCTCGGCTTGGCAACCCTTAAATGGCCGGGATTGCCTCGACTGAGCTACCAACGACAAGCCACGCTGATCGACAAGGATGTGGTGTTCGCAGCCAGCTTGCCCCGATCAGTTGGGTTTCGACCGGTGTACTCGCCGCCAGCCGGCGAAGGCACGCTGGCGGCATCAATGCACGCTCGATCCGACACGATCTGGTCCTGTTCGCGGAGCCGGCGCAGTATCGCCTCGTAAATACTCTGCCATACACCCGCCTGCATCCATTCGTGCAGGCGACGCCAGCGGGTCATTCCGCTACCTCACCCAAGCTCACGCGGCAGATACTCCCATGGTATTCCAGTCCTGAGGACGAACAGAAATACCGGTCAGTGTTGCCCGGTCCCCATGCGTGGTCGACCACCTCTCGAAGGCGGCGGGTACGCTGAAAGATGAGCCGCAACAAGGGACCAGAGCTCGTCGGGAATGAGTGCCTTACAACAACTGATTTCGTCAATATATGTGCGAAACCTTAAACCGACGTTCGCTCTGGCAGTTAAACTTGCCGTTGGGCAGCTATTTACAGGGCCAGTATGCCGCGAACCTAGCAGGTCACGCCAAGTGATTGTGACTAGATTTGCTTGACGGTACCATGTCTGCCTCAAATATGCGTTCTTACGAGTAACGGTTGATTTAATTGCCTCGGCAAAATGAACTTCTAATAAGCGCTGCCCGAAGCGATAGACGCGGATCTGAGCCGCGCGGCTACTAACAATAAAGAATCACGAGGAAAAGGTAGTGGTAAAAGTCTTGAATGTTAACGGCCGGAATTTTTCCGTCGGCGAATCCATTGCCGAAGCGGTCACCCTCATCGAGCACGACTACGGCGGCGAAATCGAAGTCGACAATGGACAGGCCAAAGGGCCATTCGTGGCTTATGGGTTTCCTCGTCACGGCGCGGTGCAGATTGGCGTGCGGTTGAACAAGCAGAAGCTTACTTTTTACCTCCGAGAACGCGCCCCGGACGGTCGTTTAATGCGCGACTTGGTTCCAGGGCTGCAAGTGAATGCGCGCTATGACGGTACCACTGGTAACCCAGTCCACAGCATCAAGGATGGACGTGTCCGGTACTTGAAGCCCGGCGAATCACCGGTGCTTCAGATAGCGGTCCAGCCTGAGCAATTGCGCGCAGTGCTTGACGCTAGTTTAGGCTTGGTGCCGTTAGCACGCGGTGCATCCACTGCGGCAGGCGGCACGGTGGATGGAATGCCCGCGGAGACTGCGGCAACGTCCACCGGTGGGACTCGCGGAATTTCCTTGCCACCTCTGACGCCGGAGGAGTTGATCGAGCGGCAAGACGGCAATTCAATGCTTGGTCGACACGGCGAAGAGATCGCCTTGCAGTTCGAGCTTTCGCGTCTGCGCGATCTCGGTTGCTCGACACCTGGGCGCTATGTCAAGCATGTGGCTGTGGAGGATGTGGGACGCGGATTTGACATCGAGTCCACATGGCCCGGTGAAGAGCGATACATCGAGGTGAAGACAACGAGCGTAGCGGGGTCGGACTTTTTCATCACGGCCAACGAGCGAAAGGTTCTGCAGGGACTGGGGCAGCGAGCCTGGATCTATCGCATTGAGCCCAATCCGGTCGAACTGGGCGTGGCACAACTCATACGGGACCCGATAAATACGATTTCTGAGGACAGCTATACGCCGCAGGTGTGGCGCGTGAAATGGCCGAAGCGTGTTAACTGATAAACAAAGTTTCCGTTGGAGAGTTGATATTGTCTACATTTACTGTTGTTAACGAAATTACCTTGGTCGGGGCGATCACTCGCTGTGCGTGGCGATTGGTCTACATTGCGCCAGGTGTGACTGAACCGATCGTCAAAGCGATGAGCCAACTCATGGCACGAGACGAACCGCCCGCGCTCACCGTCATCGTAGACACCGATGCCGAGGTTTGCCGGCTAGGCTATGGGACTTTGGATGGCTTGAAGGCGCTGCAGCAACTCTCGACGAATCAGATGCTCCCAGTGCGTTATCAGCAGGGACTGCGGCTCGGTGTTCTCATTTGCGATGATGAAATTTCCGTCTATTCGCCGACCCCCTTGCTGATCGAGGCCGGTGCGGAGCGAGAGGACCAGCCCAACGCAATACAGCTCGGATCAGCG
>NZ_DAMBUH010000122.1:410-2142 GCF_032053605.1 Tianweitania sp. | reverse complement strand
AGCTGTTGCAGGCCACAGTAAAAGACTTGGAACGTTTGCCGCCGAAACCTTACGATGTGGCCCGCATAGAGCGTGTCTACAACACAAAGCTACAGTATGTCGAATTTGAAGTGACGGGTTACAAACTCGCTGCACGCCGGGTGCCAATACCTACCGACCTGCTAGTAGGCACAGACAAAACACTCGAAGCGCGCTTGCGCAATACGTTTTCTTTATTGGAGGGAAATGATTCTCTGGTTGTGCCGATTGTCGACACCGATCCGAACACAGGCGAATTGAAAACGGATGAGCATAGGAATTCGGTGATGGTCGACTACTCAGAGAAAGCGATCGAGGAAGAGCGTAAGCAAATTCATACGGACTTCCTTACGGCGGTGGCAGGCTATGGTCAGTTGATCCCGAAAATGAGACGGGATGAGTTCGACAAACGTTTCAAATGGTTCGAGGCCAGAGTAGCGGCATTCAGCATCGCGGTCCGGCAACGTTTGAGCAATGCAATTGACGAATCTGTGAAAAACTTGACGGAGGCATTGTTGCCTGGAGTATTGAAAAATCCTCCTGCTCGTCTGAAAAAGCACATGCTTTCACATACTCCTACAGCGGACGATTATCGCACTGCCTTGCAAGCCGAGCTGGCCAAAGCCTTTAATTCAGGTGATCGTTTTTTTACGCCGTCTGTGAAGGTAAGTTTCAAAGATCTGACCTACGAAACGATCAAAGACCCCAAGTTCAATGCGCTCCTCAAAAAGGCGTTCCCGAGTTTGGGCCAGCGAACCATTTTTGAAGAACATGACGCCGCGCCGGAGCTGGTGCTGCCCCCTGCAGTTTCGACATGAACACCGAAACCAAGCGAGTTGCTCGTCGCCGGTCTCATCGACTATCTCCTGGTACTCCTCATCCCAGACATCGCAGATGCGCTTGAAAAACAGCAGCGGGAAGATGTAAGTTTTGAAGTCAGCCGCATCTACAGGGCCGCGAGGATATCGTCAGATTCCCAGAGATGTCCTTCGAGCTGGCTGAGTATGAATCGTTGGTCGCTCAAATGCAGCCCTTCTATTTCCATTTCATCGCACTTGCGCCAAATATTCTTGTTTGGTGTCCATCGTTTACTCGAACAGCCGTTGCTGCTTCAGTACGTAGCCTGCAGGCTTCTTCTGTTTCTCGATCACCCCATCATCAACAAGGCGCTGCAACCATGTTTTGGCCTGCGCGTTAGAGACGTCGAGCGCTGCGGCTACTTCGGTGTCTTTCATCGGCGCACTCAAGAGCTGCTGAATCGCTGTCCGAACGGCTGAAAAGACCACTTCGGCCGGGACCAATTCCGGCTGCGGAGACTCCTCGATCTCTTCTACCCGCGTTGCCGCTTCCGATGCGGCGGGTAGCGGCTCTTCGGACACCGCTACAGGAGAGTGCGCATCTGAAATAACGTCGGCAGGTGTGGATGACTCGCTCTCGGCCCTGGTCACTGGCGCGGTATCGGGTACAGCGGGTGCCGTTGGCATGGTATCGACTGCCGGTGCTCCGTCAAACAGCGAAAAGCCAGCCTGTGACGATGCTGCTGGCAGCATAGACACATTGAACACTTCATCGAAAGAATCGACATCTCGTGGGTTTGGCCAGGGTAGCGCACCTTTGTTTTGCAGGGCCTCTAGTCCGCCGGACGATACGCCTGTTGATCGAACAAAGACGGGAACGAACTTGAATTTGTCGAGTTGTTCAACCGCCCCAGCCC
>NZ_DAMBUH010000122.1:0-364 GCF_032053605.1 Tianweitania sp. | reverse complement strand
TTGACCATCAAGCAACAGGTTCCGATGATCGCGATTCATGGCGTTCTTTTCCAAACTGTCTGCCAGAACCCCACAGACCTTTCCACCGGCTTCAAGCGCTCCGCGCATGGCGGCCTGATCGATACCTTTGGCACCGCCGGATACGATTGTGCTGCCAGCTCGCGCCGCCAGTCCGCCGATTGACATGGTGTAGTCAATCAATGCATCGTCCACGTGGCGTGATCCGACGACGGCAAGCCCACCAGTCTCCAACAAACCCATCTCGCCACAGCCGTAGAGCACAGCTGGCGCATCTTCACGAAGGCGCGCCTTCAGCCGACGCGGATACTCGGCATCGGCACGGCTGACCACCCAAATCGCGCGT
>NZ_DAMBUH010000121.1:5213-9766 GCF_032053605.1 Tianweitania sp. | reverse complement strand
ATGACCACCCGACGCCGATAGTATGCACCAATTGCAATATACAAGGATGAGGACGGTTGCGCTTGAATTGCTGGTCGGCAGGCATGGCACAACGGTCCTCATCCTGAGGTGCGACCCAAAGGGAGCCTCGAAGGACGCACCACGCTACTGCCCCCCTACTGCCCTACTCACTTATTCACCTCTTCCCCCTCCACCGGCCAGCGCCAGAAATCATTCCCCTCCTCTGACAGGTTCCGGTTCAGCACCATCTTGTGCACCTCATCGGCGCCGTCGACGAGGCGGGCCTGACGGGCGTAGCGGTAGATCCATTCCAGCACGGTGTCCTTGGAATAACCGCGCGCGCCGTTGATCTGGATGCCGGTGTCGGCGGCCTTGTGCAGGACGTCAGCGACATGCACCTTCGCCATGGAGACTTCCTTGCGGGCGTATTCCCCCATGTCGAGCGCGTAAGCCGCTTTTTGCACCAGCAGGCGGCCGATTTCGATCTGCATGGCGAGATCGCCCAGCATCAGCTGGATGCTTTCGCGGTTCGCCAGCCGTATCCCGAAGCCTTCACGCTTCTCGGCATAATCCCTGGCGATCTCGGTGCAGCGTTTGGCGAGGCCGAGCCAGCGCATGCAATGGGTCAGGCGCGCAGGGCCGAGCCGGGTCTGCGTGACGCGCATGCCCTTGCCTTCGCCGAGCAGGATCTCGCTTGCCGGGATTTCGAGACCATCAAACTCGATCTCGCAATGGCCGCCATGTTCTTCCGGCCCCATGATCGGAATGCGGCGGTTGATGCGCCAGCCCGGCTGGTTCTTGTGATACAAGAAAGCCGACAGACCGTGGCGCGGATCGTCCGATGTCCTCGCAATCAGAATGAAGTGCTCGGCCTCTTCCGCGCCCGTGATGAACCACTTCGTGCCATGCACGACATAGCGATCGCCGTGCTTGGTCGCCCGCGTCTGGATCATCTGGGGATCGGACCCGCCGCCGGGATGCGGTTCCGTCATGACGAAGGCCGAGCGCACCTCGCCGCGCGCGATCGGCATCAGCCATTTTTCCTTCTGCTCCTTCGTGCCGATCTTTTCGAGCACCATCATGTTGCCGTCGTCGGGCGCGGCCGAATTGAACACGGCCGGGCCGAATATCGAGCGGTTCATGGCTTCGTAGCAAACGGCCATGCCACGCTTGTCGAGCCCCTGCCCGCCGCTCGCCTGCGACAGCTGGAGGTTCCACAACCCCTGAGCCCTGGCCTTGATGCGCAGCTCTTCCAGCAGCGGCAGCGCGATGTTTTCATGCGCATCATAGGAAGACGGATCGGCTTCGAGCGGCAGCACCTCTAGCTCTACGAAATCGGCGATGCGCTGGCGGAAATCCTCGACGCGGGCGGGAATGGTGAAGTCCATGGCGGTCTCCTAAAGCGACGCGTTTGAGTGACCGCCGTCCACCACCAGCGCTGTGCCAGTGATGTAAGCGCCGGCTTCCGAGGCCAGCAGCAGCGTGGCGCCGTCGAGATCTTCCATGCGGCCGAGGCGGCGCTGCGGGATGCGCTTCACCATGGCTTCGCCGGCCGGACTGGCAAAGAAATCGCGGTTGATTTCGGTTTCCACATAGCCAGGGCAAAGCGCGTTGACGCGGATACCATAGCGCGCCCATTCCAACGACAAAGCGCGAGTGAGATGAACCAGCCCGGCTTTGGAGGCGGCATACGCCGACAACTCGGTCGCCACCCGCAGCGCCACGATCGAAGCGACATTGATGATGGAGCCGCCGCGTTCAACCTGCCGCAAGGCTTTTGCCGCAGCCTGCGCAACAAGAAACGGGCCCTTCAGATTGACGTCGAGCGTGTTGTCCCAGGCCTCTTCGGTGAGGTCCATCGCCCGCGCTGCGCCGCTGATGCCGGCATTGTTGACGACGATGTCGAAGGGTTGTTCAGCCTCAGCAAACAGCCGAGAAATGGATGCGGCATCGCACACGTCGAGCGCTACGGCCGTGGCTTCTGCTCCTGAGTCACGCAATGCATCGCGTTCGGCTTCAAGGCTGTCGAGCCGGCGCGCAGCGAGCGTCACTGCGGCACCGCGTTCGGCGAACAACCGCGCAAAGTGCTGGCCGAGTCCACTCGATGCGCCGGTTACAAGCACGCGCTTGTTCCGGATGTCGTCGAACATGCAGGCTCCTCCCCGACAATGAGCGATGGCTTACTGTCGGGGAAATCAAACAAGGTCGCAAGAGCGAACGGCCTGAAAGCGCTTAGTAATCGCGCTCGTAGAACACACCGAGGCTGGAGTCGGTGGTGCCGGCGCCGCCCTTCACCTTGAGGTTCTCAGTGATGTCGAGATTGATCGTGGCCTTCGTATTGCCGCCGGCACCCGCTTCCACGCCGAGATAGGTGTTCTCATTGATGTAACGGCCGGCACGCACGGCGGCATTGCCTTCGCTGTCGGTCACCACGTCGAGATCGTCGAGCCCTGTGCCAGCGCGCAGGCTGCCCAGCAGCGAATTGTTGCCGCCGCCCGCGAGTTCGGCCGCGGCTGCGGCGAGCTGGGCGATCTGGAAGGCCGACAGCTCGTTGATGCCGCGATTGAAGATCAGGCGGGCCAGAACTTCGTCCTGCGGCAGTTCGGGCGACGAGGAGAAGGTGACGTCGATGACGGACGCGCGGCCCGTGACCGTCACGAACACGGTGATGTCAGAGCCTTCCGAGCGCGCCACGAAGTTGAGGTAGGGATCGAGATCGCCCACCAGCGTGACTTCACCCTCATCAAAGGTGATGCGCTGCCCCAGAATGCCGATGCGGCCCCGGATCATCTTCAACCCGCCGGTCGGCTGGATATTGGTGACCGGCCCGCTGATCTGCACCGAACCGCCGAGCTCGGCATCCACGCCGCGACCGCGCACAAACACCTGGTTCGGCGCATTAATGGTGATGTTGAGGCGCGCTACGCTCGGACGCGAGGTTGGAACCGGCGTGCCGTCGTTGGCCTTGGCACGAACCAGCGTGGCGCGAACGCCGGCCGGCGGGTTGCGATGCTTGACGTTGATGGCGGCAGCACCGCCGGCAAAGCTTTCGGGGACGGTGATTTCGGCACGCGCCACGTCGATCGTTCCACCTATCACCGGATCCTGCAACAGAGCGCCAGTGACCGTGAGACGGCCGTTGACAGTGGCGACCAGCAACTCGCCATCGGCGTAGCGGGCATTGTTGAGGTTGATCGCGATATTGGCCGGGAAGTTGCTGCCTGGTGCAATGCCGACAGTGCCCGATGCGCTGACCGTGCCGCCGCCACCGATGGCGCCCGACACGTTCTCGATCGTGACAGTCTGGCCCGATATGCCGACAGCGACGTTGATGTTGCTGACGCGCAAGTTGGTTTCGGGATCAACCACGGCCGCGCCCGCCGAGGTCACACGGCCCTGAATGTTCGGCTGCTGGATGCTGCCGGTCACCGTTGCATTGGCATTGACCGTACCGGTCAGCTGCGTGCCGCGATCGGCGAGGAAGCGGTTGGCGAGTGCAAGCGGCGCCTGCGCATCGACATTCACCGACAAGCCATCACCCGACAAAGGCACGCGACCGTTGCCGGTGACGGTAAGGCCCTGCGCGCCGTTGACTCGCAGACTGTTCAGCGTCACCGCATTGTCGCCGTAAGCGCCATCCGCCTGGACCGACAGCGGTGCAACGCCGGCTTGCGCCAGCGGCGCTGCAGTGACGCCGCTGCCCTGCAGATTGAAGCTGGCAGACGGGTTGCGCAACTCACCGGTGACACGCGCCGTACCGGTAACCGTGCCACCCAGATTCTGGTCGGGCACGAAACCATTGGCAAGCGCCAAAGGCACCTGCGCATTCACATCCACCGCCAGCCCGGCGCCCTTCAACGGCACGCGCCCACTGCCGCTGACATTCAGCCCTTGCGCGCCCCGCACCTGCAGACTGTTCAGCGTCAGGGCGTTGTCGCCGAAGGCACCCTCCGCCTGAACGGAAAGCGGTGCAGCACCCGCTTGAGCCAAGGGTGCTGCACTGATGCCACTGCCTTGGAGATTGAAGCTCGCAGCCGGGTTGCGCAATTCGCCGGTGACACGCGCCGTACCGGTGATCGTGCCAGCGAGTTTCTGCTCGGGTACGACCGCGTTGGCGATGGCCAGCGGCAGCGAGCGTAGCGTGACATCGAGACCAAGCTGGCCCTGGCCGAGCGGCACCGTGCCTTGCGCCCGCGCGTCGACGCCTTCCGGACTGGTGATGGCCGCATCAAGGGTCAGAAGCTGGTTCTGCGTGCTGCCGTTGGCCGTGACATCGATCGAGGACAGGCCGGCCTGTTTCAGCTGGGCGGCCGTGAGGCCTTGGCCGCGGACGTCGAAATTGACGTCGGGCGCACTGCGCGATCCGCCGACCTTCACCGTGCCATCGAGCGTTCCGCCGAGGCCGAGATCCGGCACGACGCTGTTGCCGATCGCGAGCGGCAGCCTGGCGATCACCAGATCGAGGTCGAGCGTTTCGGCAATCTGGCCCTTGGCATCGTTCCGCCCGCCGTCGACATCGAGAGCAACGCCGTCGATGGTGATGACCTGGTTGA
>NZ_DAMBUH010000121.1:0-5183 GCF_032053605.1 Tianweitania sp. | reverse complement strand
GGCGGGCATTGGTGCTGCCCTGCGCCAGTGCCAGCTCGTTCAAGCCGATGCGGAAACCGGTATCGACTCGCGACAGAGCGCCGGCAACCTTGGCCGTGGTGCCATTGTCGAGCGCGGTTTCGGCCGAAAAGTCGGTGGTGTCGGCATTCTGCCGCGCTTGCGCCTGCAACCGCGTCACGGTGAAGCCGCCGGCCACGACATCGCGCGCATCGATGGTCGCATTGCCGCCGGGCACCTTGAACAGGTCCGAGACCTCGGCCTGCACATCGGCACTGCCGACGCGCGCCTGATCCACAACGAGGTTGCGGATATCGGCCTTGATGTCGCCGTCCTGATTGCCGTCGACCGGCCGCAGCCGGATCGTGGCGTTCGCCGAGCCGGATGCCTGCGTCAGGAACAAAGCGGCAGCCGTCGACACGTCGCTGGCACGCAGCTGTACCTGTCCGTCGAACAAGCCGCTGGACACGATTTGGCTGATATCACCCGTCAGGTTCGCACCGCCGGCCGAGAAGCTCAGCGCGCTCAGCTTGCGGGTGGATGCGGAAACAGCGACGCCGCTTGCCAGCTGCACGCGGTTGCCATCGAGGAACGCGTCGCCGGTAAGATTGCCGTCAAGCAGATCCGGCAGCTGAACGCCTTCGAAACCGATGCGCGCCTGAGTCAGCGTCTTGTTCATCAGGCGGCCGCTCGGCACATTGGCATCGAAGTTCAAGCGGATCGTGCCGTCGGCTCCCTGGGCGCGACCGACTGCCGTCAGGCGACCGCTCGCCTGCTGCGAAACCAGCGCCAGATCGCTCAAGGCGAGATCGAAGTTGAAGTCGGCGGCACCGGTGGCAAAGCGGCCATCTGCTGTCAGTTCGACCTGGTTGTTGGCGACGCGGAATTGGCGCGCAACCAAGCCGTTTTCACCACGCGCGATGCCGCCGGTCAGGCGTGTTTCGCCCTTCAGCAGCGCATCGGCCGCTGGCGTATCGATCGACAATCCGTTGGCCGAACCATCCAGCGTCAGGTCGAAGCCGCCCCCGACAGGGCTCACCGAGCCTTTGGCCGCCAGGCGCAGGCCGCCGGCGAGATCACGACCGGCAAGCGCAGAGAACGGCACGATGGAATTGGCATCGACGGCGATGTTGCCGTTGAACACGAGATCGGCAATCGCGCCATCCAGCGCGACGCTCAGGCCGTTGCCGGACAAGGTCGCGCGGTTCAACTGAACCGGCTGGTTGGCGCGCCAGTCGCCGTCGATCGCCAGCGTGATCTCGGACCCCAGCGCTTCCGCCACTTCCGCAGCCTTTGCGTCCAGACCGCGCGCGCCACCGTCGACCTTGAAGGAGACACGACGGTTGGCGGCATCCTGCAGGTTCTGCGCCAGGCCGGAGAAAGTTAGTGCGACGCTCTCGCTGGAAAAGCTGTCGGCGTTCAACTTGGCAATGTCGAGCGAACCGGACCATTGGTCGCTCGCGGTGTCGCCGAAGGAAATTTTCAGCTGCGCGCGATCGATCGTGTTCTGGCCGGGCACGGGCAGAAGGATCGGCTCGGCGCTGCCATTGTCGACCTGCGCGTCGAGCGTCAGGCGCTGCAGGAAGCTGTCGGCCGCGGTTTCGGCTTTGGCGCTGAGCTTGAGCTGAGCGCTGGTGAGTTCGAGCTGGTCGAGCCGGAAGCCGCCGGCATCCTTGGACACGCCGCTCGCCTGCAACTGTGTGGACGCGCCGAAAAAGGCGCGGAAGCGCTCGGGGATCAGCGAGGCGATCGGCCCGTCCAGCGTCGTGTTGAAGCCGAGGCCGAGTTCCTGACGGCGCAGCGCGGTCTGGCCGGTCAGAATGCGCTGGCCGGCAGCATCGAGATTGAGTGTGAGGTCGAACTGATCGAGCGGACCACTGCCGGCGACAACCAGATTGACCGGCGGGCGATTTTCGATCGCCAGCAGGTTGGCGACGATGCCGTTTTCCGGCTCTTCCAAACGAAGATCGATGCCGAGATTGGTGGTGTCGTTGGCATAGGTCGCGGCCAGGGTCAGCTTGCCGCCCGGACCATCGAGGCGCGTAACGTTGAGCGCGGTATCGAGCGAGCCATCCGCCAGCTTGACGCGGCCGTTGATCGCGAGTTCGGACGCCAGACCGAACACGGTCGGGCCGAAAACAACGCGTTGCACGTCAAGCTGGTCGAGCGTGATGGAAACCGGCAGTTCCGGCAGTGCGAAACCGGTGCTGGCTTCGGGCGCCGGCAGGCCTTCTTCCGGCAGCGGCTTGCGGGTGACTTCGATACGCTCGGCCGACAGCGTCGAGATCTGCAAACGGCCGAGCAGCAGCGCGCGGCGCGTCCAGTCGATGCGCGCATTGACGATGCGCAGCCACACGCCTTCGCGGTCGGCAATGGTGATTTCGCCGATCGTTGCATCAGATGACAGCGCGCCCTGAATGCCGTTCAGGCGGATCTGGCGGTTCGGCGTGGAAAGCTGATCTTCCACCAGGCCGACGAAATAGGAGCGTTCTTCGGTCGGCGTTTCTTCCTGCGCAAAGGCCGGAAAGACGACGAACAGCAGAGCGAGAAGTGCGAGGAACCGGGTCAAAACGCCTGTCCTATGCCGATGTAGAACGCGAAGTCTGGATCGTCGCGGCCGGGATTGAGCGGAATGGCGATGTCGCCGCGGATGGGGCCGAGGCCGGTGAGATAGCGCAAGCCGATGCCCGCGCCGAGTTTCAGCTCTTCGGCAAAATCAGGGAAGGATTCCGCGCCGACATAGCCGGCATCCACGAAGCCGACGAGGCCGATGGAGTCTGTGACCTTGGCGCGCAGTTCGGCCGATCCTTCGATCAGCGAGCGACCGCCCGTGATGATGCCGTCTTCCGCTTCCACGCCGATGCCGCGATATTCATAGCCACGCACCGATCCACCACCACCGGCGAAGAACAGCTTGTCCGGCGGTGTTTCGCCGATATCGGATCCGGCCAGCGAGCCGATCTTCAAACGGCCGGCGGCAACGATGCGGTCGTCTTCGCCGAAGCCGTAATAGGTCCGCCCTTCGAGGGTCGCGCGGCCAACAGGATTGCCATAGTTGAACTCGAAGAAGGGTTCGACCATGGCTTCCACGAAGAAGCCCTCCGTGGCGTCGACCTTGTTGTCGCGCGTGTCGTAGGTCAGCGTGCCGGGCAGACCGACGGTCACGAAGTCGCGCTCGCCGAGATCGTCTTCGAAGCGCGACGGGCCGCCGCTGATGAACAGGCTGCCGGATAGTTCTTCCGTAAAGATATGCGTGAAGCCGGCCTGCGCCGTGACCGCCGTGCGGGTGTAGGCATCCAACACTTCGCGGTCGCCGAACAGCGACGTCACGAAATCCGTGTCAGGCGTGAACACGCCGGGGCGGGTGTAGGTGACGCCGACGCGATAGGTGAAGTCCGCCGGATCGAAGCGGCTTTTCTCGGGCTCGTCGCCTCGGCGGCTGGTGACCTCGGCGCCGACACCGGCGACCTTGGCGTCGAAGCGCAAACGCTCGGCGTGGCCAAACAGATTGCGGTGCTGCCAGTAGCCTTCCACACCCGCGCCATCCAGCGTGGAATAGGACGCGCCGACGCCGAAGCGGCGCAGCGGGCGCTCCTGCACGATTACCGCCATCGGCAGTTCGCCATTGGCCTCGATCGCCTCGGCCTCCTCGATGCGCTGCGAGCGGAACACTTCCAGACGGCCCAGCCGATCATTGGCACGCTTGACGTCGTCGGGATCGAACTCTTTGCCTCGCGGCAGATCGGTCATGTAGGCCACGAAGTCGGGGTCCATGCGGGCAGTGCCCTGCACGGTCGTCGGCCCGTAAACCGCGCGGCGACCCGGCTCCATGACGAGCGTGGCATCAAGCTTGGTGGTGTCGTGCAAAGCCTCGACGCGGCGCTCGGCCACGGCAGCCTTGGCATAGCCCTGCTGGCGCCAGGCTTCCTTGGACAGGTTCTCGGCTTGCAGGATCACGCCGGACTTGGCGGGCTCGCCCGGCACGAAACCGTTGTCGGCGGGAAGTTCGACACGGTCGTGCCGATCGGTGGGCGCCGGCGCCTGGTTGACGACTTCAGCAACGCCAAAGGCAAACACCGGGCCCGGACTGACCGTGACGACGACATTGGCGGGGTTGGCGACCGTGGCATCCGGCGCAAGTTCGGCGGCTTCGCGGCCATCGATCTGAATCGAGATCGTCGGACCATAGCGGCCCTGCGCATACATGGTGCCGAGAAGACGGCGGTAATCGCCGCGGGCCTTGGCAAGCAGACCAGATGCGCCGGAAGCCGGCTCCTCGCGGTCTCCCCACAGGTTGGAGGCGCCCTTCAGCGTGTCTTCGACATCATCATCCTCGCCGGCATTGACGGTGAAGGTAACGTTGTAAGGCTGCGGTTCGCCAACCGGCTCATCTTCGGGCTTGGGCGCCTTTTCGAAGAATTTGTGGCCAAACAGCTCGAACGCCGTCGCGGGGTACAGCGCCGAAGTGCTCAGAACGATCGCCGCAACGATCCGCAAACTCCAGCCACGCATCGGTTGCAACCGCATTCCTCACCGTACTCATACGCCAGTCCCGGTCAAAGTACCGCGACTGGCCCTTAGGCGCAGCATCAAATGTCTCGAAACGAGAATCTTTTATGCAAATTCGGCAATCCTGCCACACCTGACGGTTGCGGAAAGTCGTTAAACCGGAAGCATTTCCGCCGCTTTTCTAAACCGCCGGTCATCCACGGCCGCGCCGAGAAGCGCCTGCGTGTAGGGATCGCGGGGATTGGAGAAGATGTCTTCCACCGGCCCCTCCTCCACGATTCGCCCGCCGCGCATGACGATGATCGTGTCGGCCATGGCACGCACCACCGACAGATCATGGCTGATGAAGATGTAGGAGAGATCATGCGCCTGCTGGAGATCGCGCAGGAGGTCGACGATCTGCTTTTGCACGGAGCGGTCGAGTGCGGAGGTCGGCTCGTCCAGCACCATCACCTCCGGCTTCAGGATCAGGGCGCGGGCAATGGCGATGCGCTGGCGCTGGCCGCCGGAGAATTCATGCGGATAGCGGTTGCGCATGGCTGGATCGAGCCCGACCTCTTGCAGCGCCTGCAACGCGCGGCAGTCGCGCTCGGCGCGCGGAATGCCGCTTTCGTGCACAAGGAGGCCTTCGGTGACGATCTGACCGACGGTCATGCGCGGCGACAGCGAGCCGAACG